>CAXBPN010000163.1:0-6036 GCA_963977515.1 uncultured Flavobacteriales bacterium | reverse complement strand
CCTTCTTTAGCAGAAGAAACAATTCCTTTTGCTTCGCCATATTTACTAAAATTGGCAATATACCATAATAAAATTGCAGGATTTTGTGGGTAAAATTCAATTGCTTTTTCGCCTAAGGTTGAGCCTAATAAGTAGTTTTTTTTCTGTTCTTCTTTTGTTCTGACTACAAAAGCACCCTTGTAATAGTAGCTTAGTAAAAGGTAATCATAAGCTTTTTCAATGTTTTCATTTAGCTCAATACTTTTTGTAAAATAGCTAATTGCCAAATTAATATTTGTTGAATCAACTACTAATCCTTCGTGGATTTCAGCTCTTAAATCAAAATAAGTAATCCCTTTTTCTAAATTAGTTTGGGCGATACAATTTGTATTACCCAAACTAATAAAAACTACTATAACTAACTTAAAAAAAACTTTCATTATGCTTTCACTTTTCGTATTCTTATTTTAAGCCTTTCTACCAATAAAAACATTACTGGAACTATTACCAATGTTAAGAAAGTGGCAAAAGTTAATCCAAAAATAATTGTCCAAGACATTGGTCCCCAAAATACTACATTATCTCCTCCAAAATAAATTTGAGCATCTAAATCGGTAAATAATGTAAAAAAGTTAATGTTCATCCCAACAGCCATTGGTAATAAACCTAAAATAGTTGTAATGGCAGTTAATAAAACAGGTCTTAATCGAGTTTTACCACCTTCAATAATAGCTTCTACAATATTTTGTATCGCTAATTTCCCATCTTTACCTAAGCCTAATTCTTCTTTTTTTCTTTCTATAATCAACTTGGTATAGTCAATTAGTACAATGGCGTTATTAACAACAATTCCTGCTAAAGATATTATACCAATCATGGTCATCATAATTACAAAGTCCATTTGAAAAATAACTAAGCCTAACAGAACTCCAATTAAACTAAATAATACTGCTGTTACTATAATTACTGGTGCAGATATGGAGTTAAATTGTGCTACAATAATTAAGAAAATTAAAAATACAGCAATCATTAAAGCGGTACTTAAAAAAGACATTTCTTTGGCTTGGTCTTCTTGTTGTCCTGTAAATTTCCATCGGTGCCCCTCTTCAACTTGATAACCGTCTAATGATTTTTTGATAGCTGCAACTACTTCATTAGCGTTATACCCTTCTAATACATTAGATTGAACAGTAATCATACGATCTAAATCTTTACGATTTATAGCACTATAAGTGGATGATTTTTCTGCTTTAGCAACGGCTGAAATAGGTACTTGGCTAATTTTACCATTTGAGGGATCTCTAAATGTAATTTTTTGATTCATCAAATTATCAACACTATATCTCGAATGATCGTTCATTCTGATTACAATGTCGTAATCATCTTCGCCTTCTTTATAAGTAGAAACCTCTTTACCAAACAATGCAGTACGTATTGCACTTCCTATTTGTCCTGTAGATAAGTTGAAACGCTTCGCTTTTTGTCTATCAATATTAATTAGCAATTCCGGTTTACCTGTTTGAATATCTAATTTTAGCTCTTCAATACCAGGAATGTTTTGTTTGCGAATAAACTGTTTCATTTTTTCAGCCTCATCAATTAACAATTCATAATCATCACCTGTAATTTCAATGTTTACAGGAGCTCCTGTTGGAGGTCCAGCAGGATCTTTATCCACCGTAATTTGAGTTCCAGGAATTCCTTTTACCAAACTACGCACTTCATTCATTATTTCATTTGTACTTAATCCTTTACGTTCATTAAAAGGGACAAAAGAAACTGTAACTCTTGCTTTATTAGGGGTGTTGTTCATTGAAACGCCTTGTTTTGGATCGGAAGTTCCTTTACCAACTTGTCCTATAATTGATTCAATAATAAAGTCTTTTTTTACATTTTTACCTCTTACTTCAATGTCTTCATTAAAGTAATTTTTTACTCTACTCTCTACTTCAATAGCAACGTTATTGGTTGCTTCTATATCTGTACCTATTGGCATTTCAATAAAAATATTTAAGTAATTAGGCATGTTTGAAGGGAAAAATTCAACTTTAGGTTGAGCTACCGCCAATAACATAAATGAAAAAATCAATAAACCAAATGTTCCTAAAATAGTCCATATAGGTCTTTTTCTTTTTAAAACTTTTGATAAAAACTTTTGATAACCATTTTCCAATTTAGGTAACACATTGTTTTGAAACTTTTTAGTTGCTGGTGTAAAAAAGAAAGTATTGACAGCAAAAATTAACCCAGCTGCTAAAACTAAATTTCCAAAGCCCATTGAACCCAACAAAGAAAATAATAATCCTAAAACGACTAAGGAAATGGAAATGATTAAGACCTTCTTTTTATTTGCTGGCTTTTCTTCTAACTTCATAAACACCGCTGTAAAAACAGGGTTAATTACCAATGCTACAAATAAAGAAGACCCTAGTACTATCATTAATGTTATGGGAAGATATTTCATAAATTCTCCCATTAGTCCTGGCCAAATAGCCAAAGGTAAGAATGCGGCTAATGTAGTTGCAGTACTTGCAATAATTGGCCAAGCTACTTCTCCAGCACCATACATTGCTGCTTTAATGGGGGAATATCCCTCATCCATTAATCGATAAATATTTTCTACCACTACAATTCCATTATCAACCAACATGCCTAGTGCTAATACCAATGAAAACAATACCATCATATTTAAGGTAACACCTATTGCACTTAAAATCATAAAAGCAATAAACATAGATAGCGGTATTGCCAAACCAACAAACAAAGCATTTCTTAACCCTAAAAAGAATAAAAGAACTCCAATAACCAACAACATCCCAAAAATGATACTGTTTTCTAACTCACTTACTTGAGTTCTTGTTTTTTCCGACATATCGGAAGTAATGGTTACCACTAAACTTTTAGGAAATTCTTTTTCTTTTAAATTGGCTATTATTTCATTAATGGCTTCCGATGCGTCAATTAAATTTTCTCCACTTCTTTTAAAAACATCACACATTACCACGGGGTTTCCAAACTCTCTTGCATAAGATTCTCTGTCTTTTCCTTCAAAAGAAACTTCTGCAACATCTCTCAAATAAACAATATTTTGTTTTTCTTGCTTAATAATCAGGTTCTTTATTTCTTTCCAGTCTTTAAAATCTCCAACCGTACGCACGGTTCTTTTCATGTTGTCCACCAAAACATCACCACCAGAAATGGTCATATTTTCAGAGCTTATTGCGTTTTCAATATCATTAAAGCTAATTTCCATAGATTCCATTTTTTGAACATCTACTTTAACTTTAACTTCTTTTTCTTGAACGCCTCTAATATCAACCTTTGTAATTTGAGGTAATGCTTCTATTTCATCCTCAATAATTTTAGCGTAATCTTCTAATAATTCCACTGAAAAATCACCCGAAAGGTTAACGTTCATTACAGGGGTTAGTTCAGAAAAATTCATTTCAAAAACATCTGGTTCTGCTGGTAAATCGGTTGGAAATTCGGGGTCGTTTTTTGCTTTATCTACGGCATCCTTTACTTTTTGTAATGCTTTTTCTGGTGTTACACTAAAATCAAAAATAACACGGATAGAAGAAAATCCTTGAACTGATGAGGATGTTATTTTATCGATACCTGTTATCGATTTTATTTCTTTTTCAATTGGTCTTGTTAAAAGTTTTTCTATATCTTCTGATGAGTTACCTGGATATGGAGTTCCTACATAAATTTCAGGAGTAACTACTTCTGGAAATGCTTCACGAGGCATTGAAATATAGGAAGCTGCTCCAGCTATTAAAACAATAAACGTTAATACAAATACAGTTGTACGGTTGTTTACTGATAAGCTTGATAGCCCAAAAGTTTTAAGTTTTGATTTTTTATTTTGATTATCTTTTTCCATCATTCATATTGAATTAAATACCTTGTTTAATCTTAGTTTTCACTTGTTTGAGAAGCTACTATTTCTACAATATCTCCTGCTTGTACTCTTCTTGCCCCTTTGTCAATAAATAACTCTTGTCCTTTTAGTCCTTCTATCACAATTGTTTCGTTTTTATAAGAAACGCCCGTTTTTAAAATAACTTTTTTAACTGCTGTATTGTTCCCTTCTTGATGGGTTAAATAAACATATTCGTGTCCTTTTCTATCTTGTTGAATAATACTAGATGGAATAACAATAGCAGTGTCTTGGTAAAAATCTCTTAAACGAATGTCTGCTAATAAGTTGGGCTGTAAATCAACATCAATATTGTTTAAGGATATGTGCACTTTAAATGTTCTGTTAGCAGGATTGATATAACTTCCTGTTCGATCAACTTTAGCTTCATATTCTTTGTTTAAAGACGGAAAAAACACTTTTACCAATGTGCCTTTTTTAACAGTAGTGATGTAATCTTCTGAAACATCTGCTTTAATATAGGTCTCATCATAATTAATTACACGAGCTACAGGCATTACAGGGTTTGCCGCTTCGCCAACATTAGGCATAATTTCATCTACCACACCAGTAATTGGGGAGCGAACCACATACATATCTAATTGTTCTTTAATGGTGTTTTGTTTTTGTTCTAAAGTTTGTTTGTTTGTTTTTGCTTGTAAATAATCTACTTCAGAACCTATTTTATTTTTCCATAATCTTTCTTGCTTTTCAAAAATTTGTTTGGCTAGATCATAACTAGTTTCTATTTCTTTTAAACTAGATTGTAACATTCCGGCATCAATTCGTAAAATAACATCTCCTTTATTTATTTTTTGTCCTTCTTTTGCAACAATGTTAATAATTGTTCCGTTTGTCTCGGGATAAAGAGTTGCATTACCACCTGTTTCTACAGCTCCCTGCACCTCTAAAAAATGACTAAAAGCTTTTACTTCCACCTCTTGTGTAGTAACGATAGGTAATGTAATTGTAGTGTCTAACGCCTTTAGTTGGTCATCAATTTCTGCAATTTGCACAGCAATATTATCATATATCGTTTTTAATGAATCTTTTGTTTTATGCAGTTGTGCTACGTTTTTATTTTCTGATGATTTTGAACCACACGACGCAACTATTATTGTAATGCCTAATATTAATGTTACTTTTTTCATTTTTGTTTTTGAGTTAGTTTTTTCTTAATTAGTTCCTATTGCTTTATTTAAGTTTGATTTTGCATTAAATACATCGAGTAGTGATTTAATGTATTTTGATTCAGTTTCTAAATATTGATTTTGTGTTTGAGATAATTCTAAGCTAGAAATAATACCTTCGTTGTATTTAATAATGGATTGGTTATTAATTTTTTTAGCAAGGCTTACTCCTTCCTTTTGGTTGTTGTAAATGCTTAATGCAGAGGTGTAATCTGCCTTACTTCGTTCGGCTTGCAAAATCAAACTTTGTTCTACTTTTTTAGAAGTTGTTTGTGCTTTTAAATATTCAACTTTGGCTTGACCAGTTTTGGCTAAGCGAGTTCCACCAGAAATAATGGGTAATTGTAAGGAGATGCCCCATAAAGTTTGAGGATAATATTTTCCACCACTAAAAGCATCAAAATCGTCGCTCATGTTTTGTTGAGAATGACTGAAAAAAGCGGATATAGATGGAGCGAAAGAAAACTTCTCTTTATTAAAGTTTAATTTCATCAGTTCTTCATTCACTTTAATCATCTGGTAATCTATATTGTTAGCAACATCAAATTCTTTACTAATACCATTTTCAGGAATAGAAAGCTTTAATAATGTTTCAATATTATCAGTAACTTCTATCGTATTTTTAATTTCATAACCAATCTGAAACTTTAATAAATTTTCAGCAATTGACAACTGCCTTTCAGCATTCGCTAATGAATTATTGATGTCATTTAATGTTAGTTTTAGTTGGTCAACATTTTGTTCTTCAACAAAACCTTCTTCGTAAATTTTAGTGGTTTCGTTTAGTAGTTTTTCGGTTGTTGTAGCAATTTCAAAAAGTATTCTTTTGTTTTCTTCTGCAACTAAAACTAAATAGTAGGCTTGGGCCACATCTTCTTTAACTTGAATTTCTGTTTTAGTCACATTTTTTTCAGAAAATTCTTTGTAAACTTTAGCAGCTTTTAA
>CAXBPN010000162.1:0-6049 GCA_963977515.1 uncultured Flavobacteriales bacterium | reverse complement strand
TTGATGATGCAATTATCAAAAGAACAAGAAATACTAATGAATATAGCTGATATGGCTATTGAAACTTATGTAGCTGAATCTATTTTATTAAGAGTTGAAAAACTTTCTTTGTCTAACGACAAAGAGGCAATACAAAATCAAATAGACATGATGAATGTTTACATTTATGATGCAGCTGATAAAATCAACAAAGCAGGTAAAGATGCTATTAATTCATATGTAGAGGGTGATGAGCTAAGAATCATGCAAATGGGCTTAAAACGTTTTACAAAACAACAAGCATTTAATGTAAAAGATGCTAGAAGAAATGTTGCAGATAAATTAATAGCAGAAAATAAATATTGTTATTAAAAGTTTAGTTTTTAATGAATAAGGCTCAGTAGGTAAATTCTTCTGGGCTTTTTTCTTGCTTAATATTTTTTTAATACATTTGGCAATAATCATTAAGCTTTTTACAATGGAAAAAATAGCTCAAATTGTATTAATTACAATAATTCTTACAAACACAACTTTTGGACAAGCATTTGAAAAAGGAAACTGGAATATTGATTTAGATTTAGGTATTGGAGCTTATGGAACTCAGACAACCTCAACAGTAGCCTTAGGAACTTTTTCTCAAACAAATACAGAAACTGATGGAGCAGCGAGCTCTATAGTTAAGTTGGACGTGGAATATGGAATATCGAATAGAATTGGTTTAGGGCTTAGGTTTGGATCTAGTAACTACTTTATTGCAGAAGAGGATAAAGAAGACACAAAGAGTGTTAAAAGCAAAGATGTTTCTTTACATGTAAACTTTCATTTATTGCAGGCAGATCGAAATGATTTATATGTAGGGTTGGGGCTTGGATTCTCTAATATTGAATTTCTTTATCAAAATAATGCAGCATTAGCAATTAATTCTTTTAAAGGACCAGGTAGTTATTTTGGATTAGAAATAGGTGATAGAATATTTTTTGGTGATCATGTTGGTGTTTTAATAAGACTAGGTTATGCTGGTTACTCATATAAGCAAATGGAAGCTGATCTTTCAGATGGTGCAGAAGCATTGTTAGGGGCATCTAACGTTGAGTGGGATATTGATTTTAAAGGTTCTGGGGTTAATTTTGGCGTAGGGTTAGCTCTTAAATTTTAATTTATTTTCCCAGCGACAACTTCTGTAAAAGTTTCTATCTTAAAATATTGATTAGCAATATCAATAATTTCTTTTGAAGTGATATTTTTTATGGTGGCTATGTAATTATTATAAAAATCATAGTTCAACCCATAAAAGTGAACATTTTCAAATAGCGATGCCATTTTAAAAGGTCCATCACAGGATTTTAAAAGATTTCCTAATAAGTAATTCTTCACTAAATCTAATTCGTCTTTTTTTACTTCTTCGGTTTGTAGTAGTTTGATTTCTTTATAGATTTCTTTAAGGGCATTAGTTGTAACATCAGCACCAACTTCGGTAGAAATAAAAAAGTAACCTGCATTTTTCAAACTCAATAATCCACATCCAACACCATAAGAATAACCTTTATCTTCACGGATGTTTTTCATTAATCGAGAGCCAAAATACCCGCCTAAAATGGTACTCAATATTTGTAATTTAAAATAATCGGGGTGTAGTTTGTTAGGCATTAACTTCCCTATTCTAATTGCTGATTGAAGAGCACCTACTTTTTCGATGTGTACTTTTTTGTTTTGAACATTATCAGTAAGTGATTGTTCTTTGATTTGAATTAATTCTTTTTTAATGTTTTGACTACCAAAACAATCATTCAAAGAAGTAAAAGTATCATCAGTTACATTCCCAGCAACAACAATTTCACAATTACTTAAATCATAAAAATTATGATAGAACTCTTTTATTTCGGTTAAAGATAAACTTTTGAAATCTTCTATTTTAGCTATTTTTCCATAAGGAAATTCAGAACCAAACAGTTGTTTCATAAATTCATTACGAGCTAAAAACGAAACTTTCTCTTGATTAATTTTAAAACGTTCTAGTGAGTTTTCTCTATAAGTATTGAATTCATCTTTATCAAATTTTGGAGAAAGAAGTATTTCTTTTACAAAAGCCAAAACATTGTCTAAGTATTTAGAGAGTGTGTAAACTGTAAGTGTAGCATTATCATAATCTACTTGATTTTGAAAATAAGCTCCATATTGATCTATTCCTTCAGCAATATCATGCGCAGAGTAATTTTTGGTACCTTCTTTTAGTAGGTTATTAGTCGCTTTAGCTACTAAAGGATTGTTTTGATGCCAAACACCTGCTTTAAAAATAAAATCAATTTTTAATATTTCTTGACTTCCCCCCGATATGGAATGAACAATAATTCCATTGTCTAATTTTTTAGTTTTCGGTTGAATAAAATGAATGGTAGAGACTTGTTTGAATTTTGGAGCTAATTTTCTATCTAATGGTGGCATATTTTATTTTTTAGCATAAATTAAAGTTGAACAATTGGTCGGAATCAAAATTTGATTAGCGATACGTTTAACATCATCTACAGATACTTGAGAATATTTTTCAGCTTCGGTATTTATTAAATTTGCATTACCATTAAGTTCAGCAAATGCTAGATTCATGGCTTTAGTTAAAACGCTTGTTTCAGAGAATTCTCTTGCTGATTCTTGTTTATTTTTAACTTTTTGGAGTTCTGTTTCAGTTAAAGAGCTACTTTTAATTCTTTCTAGTTCTTTTATAATTGCAGCTTCAGCCTCTTCAAAACTAACACCATCAGATAAATGACCACTAATTACAAATAAGCCTTCATCAGAACTTCCCATTACATAAGCGTTAATGTCGCTAAATAGTTTTTGTTCTTTTATTAAAATTTTATAAAGTCTAGAACTATCTCCTAAAGATAAAATATCACTTAATAAATCGGCAGCAAAATAATCGGGATGAGTCCTTTTACACATTTTATAAGCCTTATAAATTGAATTAGATGGAACATCTCGTATCACTTTTAATCTTCGTTCTTCAGTTTGCTGAGGCTCTTTTGGTAAATTTCGTTGAGGTACATTTCCTGCTTTAATATCACCGAACCATTTCTCACACAATTGTTTTATGTTGTCAGACTCCACATCTCCTGCAACAACCAAAATAGCATTGTTTGGTAAATAATGTTTGTAGAAAAAGTCTTTAACATCTTGCATAGTAGCGTTCTCTATATGGCTAATTTCTTTACCAATAGTTGCCCATTTATAAGGGTGTTCCTGATAAGCTAAAGGACGAAGCAGCAACCAAACATCACCGTAAGGTTGGTTAAGGTAGTTTTGTTTAAACTCTTCAATTACCACTTGACGTTGCACTTCTAAACTTTTTTCGGTAAATGCTAGACTTAGCATTCGGTCAGAGTCTAGCCAAAAAGCAGTTTCTATATTTTCTTTAGGCAATGTTATGTAGTAGTTGGTAATATCGTTTGATGTAAAAGCATTATTATCTCCACCAACTGCTTGTAAAGGTTCATCAAAATTTGGAATACTTATTGAACCGCCAAACATTAAATGTTCAAATAAATGAGCAAAACCAGTCTGACTCTCATTTTCATCCCTTGCTCCTACATCATACAAAAGATTAAAAACTACAATTGGAGTAGTTATATCTTTATGTACAATCACTTTTAATCCGTTGTCTAATTCAAACTTCTCAAATACTATCATCTAAAATCTATATTTATCTGCTTTTAATTCTTCTAATGCTTCTCTATATTCTGTAATTATATTTTTTATGATTTTATCAACGGGTTCAATGCTATCAATTAATCCTGCAATTTGACCAATTTCAAGTTCACCTTCTGTTAAGTCGCCTTCAAACATCCCTTTTTTTGCTCGCCCTTTCCCTAAAATTTCTTTTTGTTGTTCTGGGGTTGCTCCTTGTGTAATAGCATTATTAATGGTTTCAAAGAATTTGTTTTTTAGTAACCTTACCGGAGTAACATCTTTAAGAGTCAATAATGTATCTCCTTCTTTTGCTTTTACTATTTCGTTTTTAAAATTTTGATGTGAGGATGCTTCGATAGATGCTGCAAATCTACTCCCCATTTGAACTCCATCTGCACCTAAAGTCATAGCTGCTAACATTCCTTTCCCTGTTGCGATTCCTCCAGCTGCAATAATTGGAATTGTAAGTTCTTTTTTTACCATCGGAATTAAGCATAGAGTGGTAGTTTCATCTCTGCCGTTATGCCCACCAGCTTCAAACCCTTCAACAACTACAGCATCAACACCTGCATCTTGAGCTTTTAAAGCGAACTTTAAACCTGGAACGACGTGTACAACTGTAATCCCTTTTTCATGAAAAAATGAAGTATATTTCTTGGGGTTTCCTGCAGAAGTGAAAATAATTTTAACTTCCTCTTCTAGAAGAATATTGATTAGCTCATCAATTTGAGGATAAAGCATTGGTAAGTTAATTCCAAAAGGTTTATTAGTCGCTTTTTTGCATTTTTGAACATGTTCTCTAAAAATTTCTGGATACATTGAGCCAGCACCAATTAGTCCTAATCCACCATTGTTACTAACTGCAGCTGCCAATTTCCATCCACTGTTCCAAATCATACCTCCTTGAATAATAGGAAATTGAATATTGAATAATTCTGAAATAATATTTTTCATTTTTACACCTTTATTATTTAGCTTTGTTTTGGTTAACGAAAGTACAAATTGTAGAAATTATTATTGAATAAAAAGAGATTAAAGTTTCTCTATTTAGAGAAGTTTAATATATTTGCCATAATGCGAAAACAAGTATATATATTGGTGGTTTTGTTAATCATCTCATTTTCAGGGTATAGTCAATATAGGGTTGACTATGGATTCTCAGTTGGAGCAGCTAATTATTTAGGTGAAATAGGAGGGGGAGATGGATCAAGAAGGGGTGGTTTTGCTGATATGAAACTTAATTATACTCGATGGAATGTAGGTGGTTTTTATAGGTATAGAATTTCGCCAAAATTTGGGGTAAAGACTGCTCTAAATTATATTCGTCTTTCTGCTGATGATTCAAAAACCACTAATCCAGGTAGGAAAGGACGTAATTTGAATTTTAAAAATGACATGCTCGAGTTATCTACCAATTTAGAGTTATATGTTTACAAAGTTAGTGATGTAGGTCGGACAGGTAGATATTCAACAGATTTTAACCTTTATTTATTTGGTGGTGTAGGTCTTTTTTATAGTAATCCTAAAGGTGAATTGAATGGAGAGTGGTATGCACTACAACCACTTCAAACTGAAGGTGTTTCTTATAATAAAATTAACTTTACAATACCAGCAGGTTTAGGGTTTTATTACACAATTCAAAGAAAGTATAGATTAGGCTTAGAGTTTGGATGGAGAACAACTTTTACAGATTATATTGATGATGTTAGTGATAAGTACGTGTTGCATACGGATCCTTTAACTGCTCAATTAGCAAATAAGAATAACCAAGCTATTATTAATGAGATAGAACCAGTTGATGGACAACCAATGCCTACAGTTAAAACTTATGAACCTGGAGATAAAAGAGGAGATCCTGAATACAATGATAGTTATGCAACTTTAACAGTTAATTTTAGTTGGGCTATTCGTGGAAGATCTAACTTCTATAAATCTAAACATAATTGGGTACTAGGTAAAAATAAACGTAAAAGAAGAAAGTCAAGAGCTAAATTCTAAAATAGCTTATAAAAGTTATAAGTAAAGAGTGTGTGGAAAATCTACACGCTCTTTTTTTTTGGGTGCAAGTTTTAATAATTACTTTTGAACTTTAATAAAAATAAATTATGAAATCGTATAATTTAACTCATTTACAAGAACTAGAATCGGAAGCGATTTATGTGTTAAGAGAGGTTGCTGCTCAATTTGAGAATCCAGCACTTCTTTTTTCTGGAGGAAAAGATTCAATTATTGTCGCACACATGGCAAGAAAGGCTTTTTGGCCTTCTAAAATTCCTTTTCCATTAGTTCATGTTGATACAGGACATAATTTCCCTGAAACAATAAAATTTAGAGATGAGTATGTAGCAAAAATTGGAGCAAACTTAATTGTAGGTTCTGTGCAAAAATC
>CAXBPN010000161.1:0-6070 GCA_963977515.1 uncultured Flavobacteriales bacterium | reverse complement strand
TATGAGCGTAAATTAAGCTTTAGTTTTAGTAAGAAATTCTGAAAAACACCCGAAAACAATTAATGTTAATCGGTTTTTATTAAAACTTATAAGAATAGCCTAGTCTTATCACTTGAGTTTCGTAGTAGTTCGCACTCGTATATTCAAATCCATTTCCTTTAATTTTTTTCTTAATAATCATTGTGTTAAGTAAATCAGAAGCATTTAGATAAATTTCACCTTTTCCTTTCTGTATGATTTTTTTCATTCCCATATCTAATGAAAAACGAGATGAAACTTCACTTTGAGGAATAATGTCTGGAGCTAAATAAATGGCTGTAACTTGAACATCTAATTTTTTAGGTAGGTGAAAAATATTATTTAGTTTAACATTACCCGAATATGACTCTTGTTTATTAGCATTAAATGTATTTGGTTCAGGATATTTATTATAAACCGTAAAAGCATCAATTTGGTTATGGTATGCAGTTAGGTTCAGGTTAAATGACCACCAATTCTTTAATTCTTGTGAAACTAGTAATTCAACTCCTGAATTATAGTTCCTATTAGCGTTTTGAAAAATTGAATAAATTAAAGTACTATTTGGGATAGTGCTTGCAATTCGAGTAATACTTCCATCGGTAATTTTATGAAATATTGCAGAA
Source organism: uncultured Flavobacteriales bacterium (assembly GCA_963977515.1). Classification (GTDB taxonomy): domain Bacteria; phylum Bacteroidota; class Bacteroidia; order Flavobacteriales_E; family Vicingaceae; genus Vicingus. Next base: position 5,426 of record CAXBPN010000161.1, on the reverse strand, counting down.
TAGAAATATCCTTTCTTCCAACTGATTTTATCACCCAATTCTATACTATTTGTAAATTGAGGTCGAAGAGCTGGATTTCCAACCTTAATAATTTCAGCATCATCATACTTTGGAAAAATACGAATATCAACTTCATTAGGTCTGTCAACTCTTCTCGTATAAAAAATTGATAATTTATTGTAATCATTTATTTTATAGGCGAACCTAACATTCGGAAAGGGCTGAGTGTAATTATACCCATCACTTTTATAGGTATTATGATTTGGATTTACATCATATTGCAATTTCACATATTCAACACGTAGTCCAATTTCAGCTTCAAAAGATTTATTTTCAAAAGTGTAAGTACCATAAACGGCTGGAATAGTTTCTTTATATGTTGCCCATCCTCCAGCATTACTATCTAAAGGAGAGTTTAAACCTGGTATAAACTGCATGTTAGTGGGTATTTCCCTTTGCCTTAGCTTAATACCAGTTTCTATTTTTCCGTATTTTAAAGGACGAATATAGTCTAAATTGAAATCTGCTACATGTTCATCTGATAGTAGCTTAAAAGCATTCTTGCCAGTATAAGTAGGCAAAATGTTGTCAAAAAAATACTTTTCATCTTCTCTATGAAAAGTATAATTAAAGCCAGCAGTTAATGAACGACCAGGTTGCTTGAATTTATGCTCAAAATTTGCAGAAGCGACAATTGTAGTTTTAAGTTCATCTTCCAAAAACTGCCATAAACGGTAACGTTCAGTTAAATCTTGGTTGAAAAAAGGTTCATCACCATTATCTATTATTTTTTCACTACTAAAAAAACCAGAAAGAGTTAACGTATTGTTCTTATTCATATTCCAATCTACTCCAAGTTTAGAAGTAATAATATTAGTATTTCGGTTTCGTTTAACTTGTTGGTTAATAATTGTTCCGTCATCGTAAGTACGAGTTGTAAATTCATTCTTATTCAATGTTTGTTTGTATGAATAATCACCTTGGAAAAAGAAGTTGACTTTATTTTTTCTGTAATTGAGCGATAAAGATGGGTTTAGTTTTGGAGTGTATTGATATTGTTCACGAATAGTAGGTAAATTTTCTTTTTTAACCCATAAAGCCCCAACTCCAGAAGTTAAACTAACTTTACCATTCAGACCATTTTGTTTATTTTTTTTATAGATTATATTTATAATTCCAGCATTTCCATTAGCATCATATTTAGAAGATGGATTATTAATGATTTCAATTTTTTCTATTGCTGAAGCTGGAATGTTATCTAACCCATTTTGGCTACCAAAACCAGTTAAAGCAGTTTGTTTTCCATCAATTAAGACCGTTACATTCTCATTACCTCTTAATTGCACTTTTCCATTTTGAACAGCGACACCAGGTAGATTTTGCATAGTTTGTAAAACAGAACCACCACTTTGACTAATGTTATCTTCAAGATCAAAAGTTTTTTTATCCATTTTACTGTCAACTTCTTCTTGCTTTTCAATGACTTCAAATTCAGCTAAAGTTTCAGGGTTATCTTCTAATTTAATAGTTGCTAAATCTAAAAAAGGAGAAAGGTTCCCTACAAATAAAGGCTGCGTTTTAGTCTTATAACCAATAAAAGAAATGGTTAGCAAGTAATTACCTGGTTTTATGTTTGAAAGACTGAAAAAACCTTCTTCATTTGTAATTGCACCTGTCACAAAAGCAGAATCTTTTTCTGTTTTAAGAATTACATTAACAAAAGAGAGGACTTCATTTTTATCTTTCACAATACCTGATATGGTAATATTTGTATTTTGAGCTATCGCCTGATTACTTAAAAGAATAAATAAGGGTAATAATAGGAATGTTACCCTTATCATAATTTCTTGTTTCAGGATGCTTATTTTAATCTTCGTCTTCATCATTATCTTCGTCTTCATCCTCTATATTATCTTCATCTTCTGTTTTTTCTTTCTTTTTAAGAACCTTGCCATTTGAATCAATAACGACTTCTATTTCTGTTTCTCCTTTTTCTAAAGCAAATTCATAAACATTACCCTCAGCTATCTCACTTATCTCAGCTTCCTCCATTTCATACTCAGAAAACTCCATATTTAAAGTTTGTTGAACATTCTCAGGTATTTCTGATTTTTCAATTTCATACTCGGTTTCTTTCCAAGTACCATCCGAAGTAAAATTGGCAGAATATTCTTTTCCATTCATTTTAAATTCAGCTTCCCATTCCGTTTCGTTTTCTTTATCCCATTCTACATCTGTTGCTGATGTAAACTTTTTGGTAAATGCTTTTTGAACTAGTTCTGGAGCTATTTCATGAACTTCAGTTTGGGTTGTTTCACTAGATTCGTTTTCTTCAGCTTCTTCTGAAATTTTGCCATCATTGTTTCCACAAGCAAATAGGCTCGCAGTTAATAATGTTAATACTGTTACTTTTAATGTTTTCATAGTTTTTAGGTTTAATTAAATAATAGTTTAAGCAAAGCTATTTATCAATTTAGAAGAAAAATTGAATTTTATTTTAGTTGATTCCATTTTTTATGAGAAATCAAAACAAGTATTGCCATAAGAAGTATTGATACAACAGAGGCTGACAGTGTGCCCAAATCAAGACCTCCTTTTGATAAGGGTTTTGTTAAGAAATCTCCAAAGGTTGCTCCAAAGGGTCTTGTGAAAATAAATGCTATCCAAAAAAGTAAGATGTGATTAATTTTAGTTAGATAATGTAATAAAACAACTAAAATTATAGCAAGAGAGGTCACTAATGCTCCATTTAAATAACTCAGACCAACAACATCACTTAAATAGTCTCCAAAAGCTGTTCCCAAACTATTTGAAAAAAGTATAGCAATCCAATAATAGATTTCAGTTTTACGTTTTGAAATAGGAAAAACACTTAAATTTTTATGTGTTTTATACCAAAGTAGTAAAGTAGTGGTTAAAGCAGAAAACAATAATAAACTTCCTAATGTATAGCCTAAGTGTAAACTTCTATCTAAAAAATCAGAGATTTCAGTACCTAAGGTTGTTGTTGCAATAATTACCAGCCAGAAGAATGTAGGGATATATTTGCGAGAAATTAATTGTAGTGATAGAGCGATTAAAAAGAAAATTAGTGTAATAACTAATCCCACGATATAACCTAAATCTAAAGTTATAGCAATATAATCTCCAAGTGTTTCTCCTAATGTTGTTGCAATAATTTTCATTACCCAAAAAATGATGGTAATTTCTGCAACCTTGTTTATCTTCTCCATTATTAATGATAATTAAATTCAAAACAAAGCTAGACTTCAATTTTGTAGAAAAATTGAATTACAAAAGAGAGCTCAACAATATAATATGTTGAGCTCTCAAATGAAAAAATTATTAACTTGTAATGTTATGTTACGAGAACAAATTAAGGTAGTAATTTTGAATTTTTTCTGAATTCCACAACAAATTGATGAATGTTTGTTGTATTAGAGTAAATGATACCCCAATTATTTAAGTCGGTAATTTTTTTAATGATAGCCAAACCAAGTCCATTGCCTTTTTGAGATGAGTTAATTTTGGAAAATCGAGTAAATAATTTATCAATAGAAAGAGTTTTAGTTTCTCCTGTATTAGAAAAAACAAGCTTATCTTTCTCAAGAGTTACTTTAATAAACCCATTCTCAATGTTATGCCTAATAGCATTTAGAAATAGATTGTTTATCAATATCTCAGTTAACACTATGTTTGCGTTTAAATCTATATCATCGTTAAAATGAGTTGTAATTTCTATGTTTCGGGATAAGGCTTGTTCTTTAAAAAAGTCAAGATGTTTCCGTATAAGCTCTTTTAATGAAAAGGTAACAACATCACTAAATTGATAGCTATCAATCTTAGAAAGTAATAATAGGTTTTTATTTAAACGATTCAATCTTGAAACACTATTGTTTAATGAGTCTAGTAGTTTAGATTGTTCTCGGTTAATGTCGGAGCGTTGTAATAAATTGTCAATTTTAGATTGAAATATGGCTAAAGGTGTTTGTAATTCATGTGCTGCATTTTCTACAAACTCACGTTGACTTCTATATATAATTTGATTTTTATTGATAAGTTTCTCAATGCTTTGGTTAAGGCGATTAAACTCTTCAATTTTTGATTCTCTAAAATGTAATGGGGTTTGTTTATCTATTTCAAATAACTCAATTTGTTGTAAAAGTGAATAAAAAGGTTCCCAAATATTAGTAGAGAGTTTTTTAGTAATAAGAAATAAACCCGTTAGAAGTAATGTGATAAGTATTAAAAATAAAACAACTATACTAATTACTAAATCTTCTGTTTCTACTAAATTTATTTTAGCTGATAAAGTGTAAGGATTACCCTCAATTATTATTGGAGAATTTAATTCTCTATAAGGTTCCATTTCATTACTGAGTTTATCAAAGTAAATAGTATCAAATAAGGTATCTTTTTCTAATGCTTTGTATTCATATATTTTAATATCACGATTGAATTTATTCCATAAAAAAATGTCACTCTCCTTTAAGTCAGTATTTAATACAAATTCATTTTTTCGAAGAATTAAGCCTTCATCAGCCTCATCAATATTTAATTTTTGAGTGATAAGATAAAAAAGAGGTGCTATTACAATTAATAAAACTAGAGAGTATAGCAGATAAGATTGGAGTGTTTTATGTAATAATTTTTTACTCATTTATCCATTTATATCCTAATCCATAAACTGTTTTTATGTAGTCATTGCTACCAGCATTGCTTAGTTTTTTCTTTAAGTTTTTAATATGAGCATATACAAAATCATGGTTATCAAGCATATCTGCCATGTCACCAGATAAGTGTTCCGCAATTACACTTTTTGATAAAACTTTGTTTTTATTCCCAATTAAGTAAAGAAGAAGATCAATCTCTTTTTTGGTAACATCAATTTTTTTCCCAGTTACGTTAACTGTTTTAGAAAGTAGGTCAATTTCAATTTCATTGTAAATTACTTTGTTATTGCCTTTAAAATTCTTTCTTCTAATAAGTGCTTGAACTCTTACCAATAGTTCCGATAAATGGAAGGGCTTGGTTAGATAATCATCAGCTCCTAGGTTAAATCCTTCTATCCTTGTTTCTAAATTTTCTTTTGCAGAAATTATAATAACTCCTTCCGTTTTATTTTGAGTTTTGAGTGCTTTTAAAATATCAAACCCATTTCCATCAGGCAGCATTAAGTCTAATAATATGCAATCATAATCATAGATGGATATTTTATCTAAAGCCAAATGAACATCACAAGCCAATTCACAAATTATATCATTGCCCTTCAGGTATTGCTGAATATTATCAGCTAGTTCTATTTCATCTTCTATTAGTAAGACTTTCATTTGGCTAATTTACGTTTTCAATTCTGAAGAAATTTAGAAGTTTATTGTAAAATAATAAAACACCCGAAAACAATTAATGTTAATCGGGTGATTTTT
>CAXBPN010000160.1:0-6117 GCA_963977515.1 uncultured Flavobacteriales bacterium | reverse complement strand
TCGCTAGAGCATTGTTCAATACTAATTGTTGCAGGGTAAATAATGTTAGGGTTATTGTAAAAGTCTGGTAATTTTTTTTTTGCTTTTTGTAATCCGTTAATTTGGGTGATGATATAGTTTTTATCTAATTCGGGGTGTTTGCTTAATGTTAAAGCAATTTCGGGTAACGATTTGGTTTTATGTTGTTGTATGAATTCGATTTCGTTCATTTGGTTTGTATTCGTCATTGCGAATGAGGTACGAATAAAGCAATCTTATCGAAAGGATTGCTTCCCGTTTTGATATCGCAAAACACTTGCAATGACGTTCTTTAACTATTGAGTAAAAGCGTAACTAATAATGTTAGCTCCCATTTGTAATGCTTTTGTTCGTTTTTCTTCCGAATCGTTATGCACTTCAGCATCTTCCCATCCATCTCCCAAATCGCACTCAAAATCGTAAAAACAAACTAATCTGTCTTCATAAAAAATACCAAAACCTTGTGGCGATTTATCGTCGTGCTCATGTATTTTAGGTAAACCATTGTTAAAGTTGTATTTCTGATGATAAATAGGATGGGAGTAGGGTAATTCAACAAACTCTAATTCAGGAAAAACCAGTTTCATTTGCGATTGTAAAAATTTATCCATTCCATAATTGTCAGAAATATGAAGGAAACCACCACCAATTAAATAGTTTCTTAAATTCTCAGCTTCTTCATTATTAAAAATAATGTTTCCGTGACCAGTAAGGTGTAAAAAAGGGTAATTGAAAATTTCTTTACTATTTACCTCTACAATGGCTTGTTCTGGGTTAATGTTTGTCTTTAAATTTTGGTTACAAAACTTAATTAAATTAGGTAGAGAAGTTTCAAGGTTAGCATACCAATCGCCACCACCGTTGTATTTTACCACAGCAACTTGATAGCTGCTTGTTTGAGCAAATGAAAAATAATTTAAACTAAAAAGAAGCACAAAAAAGATAATGCCTTTCTTCGATAAGATTGCTTCACTTCGGTTACATTCAGTGTAAACTCTTCTCGCAATGACGTATTTTTTAAAAAAATTACTCATTCAGCAAATTTACAATATTACAAGCGACTAATCCTGCAGTTTCGGTTCTTAATCTACTTTTCCCTAAAGAAACAGGTTTAAAACCATTTTTTAATGCCAATTCAACTTCTTGTAAACTAAAATCACCTTCAGGACCAATTAATACAATACAATCTTTATTAGCGGTATAAATCTCTTTTAAATGTTGTTGATTTTCTTCGTAGCAGTGAGCAATAAATTTTTCAGTGTTTTCTGGAATAGAATCAATAAGACTTTTAAAGCTAACTGCTTCATTAATAATAGGCAATGCTGCTTTTAGTGATTGTTTCATTGCTGAAATGGCTCTTTTTTCAAGTCGTTCTGTTTTTAAAATCTTACGCTCAGAATGGTCGCAAATAATTGGACTAATTGCAGTGATGCCAATTTCAGTCGTTTTTTCAATAAACCATTCTAATCTGTCATTATTTTTTGTTGGAGCAATAGCAATGTGTATAGCTGGTTTGTTATTCTCTTCCGCTTTTTTTTCTAAAATTTGAACTTCACACTTTTTAGCGTGAGCAACATTAATTTTTGCGGTATAAAAATAACCTTTACCATCAACCAAACAGATTTCATCATTTTGATTAAGACGTAGTACTTTTATTGCATGTTTAGACTCATTTTCGTCTAAAACAAAAGTGCTGGCATCAGTAATATTTGGGGTGTAAAAAATATTCATCTTCTTAATTAAGCGAAGGTAAAGAATATTTAACTTTCTTAAAGTTTAAAATTTCAGGAAAGTTATAAAACAAAAACACCTTCAAGGTTTTCAAAACCTTGAAGGTGTTTTAATGTTATTTTAAATATTAATGTAATTCAATATCGAATGGCATACGTGCCATAATACCAGATTGATGGCTAATATCTTGCACTTTTTTGTAGTATTTGTACTCGTTACCTAAGGTTTTAGTTAAGATTTTAGCTTCAATATTACTTGTTAACTCTTCCATAATTTCTTCTAAAGGATCTTTTCTTTTTGGATAATCAACTACATTATAATCGTTTAGTTTGGCAGTAGTTTTAGCAATTTCAATAGCTCTTTCTAAACCACCAATTTCATCTATCAATCCAATTTTAATTGCATCTAATCCCATCCAAACTCTTCCTTGTCCTATTGCATCAACTTCTTCTTTTGTCATTCCTCTACCATCAGCAACCTTAGTAATAAAGTCGTCATAAATTTTTTCTACTCCAATTTGGATAATATCTCTTTCCTCAGCAGTTAAAGGTTTAAATACCGACATTAAATCAGAATGTTTATTGGTTTTAACTCTATCGAAAGTAATTCCTAGTTTGTTGTTCATTAAGCCTTGAGCATTTGGAATTACACCAAAAACACCTATAGAACCAGTTATTGTTTTTTCGTCGGCCACAATTTTGTCGGCAGCACAAGAAATGTAATAACCACCACTTGCTGCAACATTACCCATACTTACAATTACAGGTTTTGCTTGTTTTGCCAATACAACTTCTCTCCACATCACATCAGATGCCATTGCACTTCCTCCAGGAGAATTAACTCTTAACACAATAGCTTTAACATTTTCATCTAAACGAGCTTCTCTTATTGCTTCTGAAATTGTTTCAGAACCCATTATGTTGTTTTTACTTTTACCACTGTTAATTTCTCCACTAGCATAAATTACTGCTATTTGATTCTTAGACTCTTTCTCTTTTTTAGGCTTAAAAGGACTTGTTTTAGCTGATTTACTGTATTTTTTTAAGCTTATCGTTTTAATCTCGTCATTTGCCTCTATTTTTAACTTTGTTCTAAGCTCTGCTAATAACTCATCTTTAAACAATACTTCATCAACCAGCCCTTCTGTTTTAGCAATATTAGCATCTTGAATCGTCATGTTGTCAGCCAATTCATTCAATTTTTCAACACTTATATTTCTGCTTGCAGCAACAGCTTTAGTCATGCTTCCCCATGCAGTATTTAGTAATAACTCATATTGTTCACGATTGGCAGCACTCATTTTTTCTAACATATATGGTTCAACAGCACTTTTAAATTTTCCATGTCGAATAATTTGCATTTCAACATCTAATTTCTCTAATGCTTTTTTGAAAAACATTAATTCAGACGACAAACCTCTATGCTCAACAATACCAGCAGGATTTAAATATACTTTATCAGCAACCGAAGCTAAATAATAAGTTCCCTGTGTGTAAATTTCAGAATAGCTAATAATCCATTTTCCAGCTTCTTTAAAATCTAAAAGAGCTAATCTGATTTCTTCAAGCGTTGCCATTCCACCATGAATTGAAGTTAGGTCAAGGTAAATTCCTTTAATCTTATCATCAGTTTTTGCTTTTTCTAAGGATTCTATAATTTTATTCAAACCAGGCCCTTCATGAGATTCGAAAGAAGAAAAATCAAAATTCTCAAATGGGTTATTAGAAGAGCGATCTTTAATTTCATAATTTAACTTTACATGTAAAATTGAGTTTGGTTCTACTTTTTCTATTTTATCTTTCTGTCCTTCAGAGACAGAAGAAATAAGAGAGCCTATCATCCCAAAAAAGATGACCATTGAAATGATACTAGCAAGCATAATGGTAATAAAAGTACCTAGCATACTTGCGAACATGAATTTAAAAAATTGTTTCATAATTATTGTGTTGTTTATCGTTTAAGTAATTTAATTTTACAAATGTAATTGAACATTAATGACCACATTTGATTAAATACACAAATGGCACTAGTAATTGATAAGCGGACAAATAATAGGCTCATACTTTCTTTGGGAGGGAATGTTGGTAATGTTAGAGCTGTTTTTAAAAACGCTATCAATCAAATTCCATCCGAATTAGGGGAAGTACTGAAACAATCTTCAATCTATAAAACAGCTGCTTGGGGAGTAGAAAATCAGCCCGATTTTTTAAATCAAGTTTTAATTGTAAAAACAAAATATACTCCAAAAGATTGTTTGGCAAAACTATTAAACTTGGAATTGGATTTAGGAAGAATAAGAAATGGGAAAAAATGGGAAGAAAGAGTGATTGATATTGATATTCTTTTTTATAATAGTGAGATAATAGATTTACCTAGTTTAAAAATACCGCATCCATTTGTTCATGAGCGTAATTTTATATTAATTCCTTTAGCTGAAATTTATGGTAATTTTGTTCATCCTCAATTAAATAAGACGATATTAGACTTGAGAAAAGAATCTATTGATAGACTTCAAGTAGTTAAGGAAATTTAATAGCATTAATTTCTTTTATATCTGAAAAACATTGATTATCATTGCAGTTAAAAAAATAAGAAACACAACCTTTTAAAGAATAATTCTATAAAAATGAAAAACCAAGAAGTAAAATTATTAGCATTAGCAGTTGTTACATCTACAGCCTTTATGGCATGTAACCCTTTAGCTAAAATGATAAAGAGACAAGGAGAAGTAAATTATGAACTTACTCCAGATCCAGTAGAAATGCATGGAGATAGTATTGCAATTTCTATTAATGGAAGTTTTCCAGAAAAATATTTTAATAAAAAAGTATCAGCAAAAGTTACACCTGTAATTGTTTATGGTGAAAATGCTGTAGAATTTGCAGCTTTTAATTTAAAAGGTGAAGATTCAGAAGCTGAAGGATCAGTTATTAACTATGAGAAAGGTGGAAGCTTTTCACATACAGCTAAAATTCCTTATACAGAAGGAATGGAAGTTGCTACTGTAGAATTAAGAGCTACAGGAATGTATAAAACAAAAACAAAAGATTTAGACCCAAGAAAAGTTGCTGATGGAACAATCATTACTCCTAAAATGGTAATGTCAGCTGACAAAGCAATTATTGGAGCTGATCAATTCAAGAAATTTACTTTAGAAGATAATAATGTTGTTATTAACTATTTAGTAAACAATTCTGTAGTTAGAGGAAGTGAAATGAATGATGCTGACATTAAAGATTTGAAAACTAAAATGAAAGCTTACAAAGAAGATGTTAAAATGGAATTTAATAGTATGGTTATTGATGCTTATGCATCTCCAGAAGGTGAAATTTCTAAAAATGATAACTTAGCTAATGAAAGAGCTGAGTCTGCATCTAAAGCAATTATGAACTTATTTAAATCTGCTAAAATTGAAACTACAGCTGATTTTGCTAAATTAACTGGTAAAGGTGAAGATTGGGATGGGTTTAAAACATTAATGAATGAATCAGATATAAAAGACAAAGAATTAATCATTAGAGTTTTAGAAACGTATTCTGATTTAAATAAAAGAGAAGAAGAAATTAAAAACTTAGCTGCTACTTATACAGAAGTTGCTAAGAAAATTCTTCCTCAATTAAGAAGATCTCAAGTAAATGTTATCATGAAGCACCATAACTTAACTGATGATGAAATTAAAGTTTTAGTTGATTCTAAAATTGATTCATTAGATGCTGAGCAAATGTTATATGCAGCTACATTATATACTGATGATGCTAAGAAAGAATCTATCTACAAAAGTTTTGTGGCTAAATTTCCGCAAGATTGGAGAGGACCAAATAACATTGGTTACTTATATGTAGGGCAAAACAAAATTGCTGATGCAAAAGCTGAATTTGATAAAGCTGCAGGAATGGCTGCAACAAATGCTATTGTAAATAACAACTTAGGTGTTTGCGAAAGATTAAACGGAAACTTAGATGCTGCAATGGCTTATTATGAAAAAGCTGCTGGAGCTGGTTCAGAAGTTGGACCAAACAAAGGTATTATCAACATCATTAAAGGTGATTATGCTTCTGCAGTTTCTAACTATTCTGGAGTAAAATCATTTAACGCTGCTTTAGCAAACTTATTAAACGGTAACAATGCTGTTGCTGCAATTATTGATGGTTCTGCTGATAAAGACGAAGCAGATGCTTATTACTTAAAAGCGATTGCTGGTGCAAGAGGTGGAGATAAAAATATGTTGGTAAACAACTTGAAATCTGCAGTTGCTAAAGATGCTGGTTTAAAATCAAAAGCTAAAACTGATGCTGAATTTATTAAGTTTAGAGAAGATGCTGAATTTCAAGCAGCTGTAAACTAAGAAGAATATAGAATTAATTAAAA
>CAXBPN010000159.1:0-6161 GCA_963977515.1 uncultured Flavobacteriales bacterium | reverse complement strand
TAGAAGTAGTAGCTAAAGGAAGAAGTGTATCACCAGTACAAATAGGAGCTACAGCGGTAAAAGTTGGGGTAGTAAGAGGGGTTACGTGTATCGTTAATGTATCAGTGTTTTGACATAAATTATTATCAGTACCTGTAACAGTATATAGTTGTGTATTTGCCGGAGCAAAAATTACACCATCAATAACAGAGTTATTCCACGCATAGGTATTAGCACCACTACCTGAAAGAATAATGGAGTCACCACTACAAATAATTGTGTCAGTTGCATTTGCTATGACAGTCGGTAAAGAATTTACGTGAATAGTTAATGTATCAGTATTCTCACATAAATTATTGTCTGTTCCAGTAACCGTATAAAGTTGAGTGTTTGTTGGAGCAAAAATAGCACCATCGATAACCGAATTATCCCAAATGTAGGTATTTGCACCGCTTCCTGATAGCGTAGTAGAATCTCCTAAACAAAGAGTTGTATCTATTGCACTCGCTATTACAGTTGGCAAAATGTTTACATGTATAGTAATTGTATCAGTACTCATACATAAATTAGAATCAGTACCTGTTAAAGTATAAAGCTGTGTAGCTGAAGGACTAAAAATTATACTATCAGTAATAGCAGCAGGTAACCAGCTATAATTATTAACAGGACTACCACTTCCGAATAAAATAATACTATCTCCGCTACAAATTGTAGTATCTGTTGCATTTGCAATAACAATAGGTTTAGTAACCACTATAAATGAATCTATATAAAGGGAATCACTACCAGAACCATTACTTGAAACTAGAGCGACAGGAAAGTAACCAGTTGAATTATAACAAATGTTTGTAGGATTTTGCTGAGTGCTTGTTAATGAATCTGAACCAAAGAAATACCATATCCAAGATGTAGGAGTATTTGTACTTAAGTCATTAAAACTGATACAATTAGTTAAGCAAAGTGTACTATCGGAAGAACTAAAATTAGAAACTGGAGAAGTGCCACAAGCACTCATGGTAACATTTACAGGAATAGAAAAATCTCCAGGACAAGTTTTAACATAATAAGTTGTATTTGATGATAAAGAGGGTGTAGTATAGTTAGTGCCTGTTTGTAATAGATTTCCATTAAATTCAGCATCATACCATTCTATAGTAATTCCAGCTGGGGCAGAGCCTGTTATATTAGCAGTTATATTAGCAGTCGTATTTGGGCAAATAGCAACATCACTAGCAGTTAAATCAAAAAAGGTGAGGGTTGTTCCAATATCTGTGATTCCCTCACCACCACTTGTTGCTCCATTTGGAGGGAAATTAGATACGTAAGCTGACGTAGTTGTTCCATTAATACCAGCTGAAGTTGAAGTTGTTGGAGAGCCTGATGTAATAGCAATGTATCCACCGCCAGCACTTCCTCCTGGACCTTCTGCCTCTAAATCTCCAAAATAAAAGCTTCCAATATCAAGAATTTGATTTCCGCCATTCCCACCATTTGCTAATATTTGACCTGTTAGTGAAACAGTTGATGTTGTTTGTAATATAATAGTACCACCGGCACCACCACCACCACAACCATCTTTACCAGCTAATTGACCAGCAGGAGCATTTCCAAAAGAATCTCCTCCATCTTGTCCATTAGATATAATATCTCCATCACCGGAAATAGCATTATAAGTTTTAAGAAACACCAGACCTCCGGCATTACCTCCATCACCGGCTTGGTCATCATTTCCTTCTCCAGCTCCTCCAGCTCCTCCCATAAATATTTTACCCAAAGTATAATCTAATGGTCTACCACCTAAACCTCCAACAGCTTCTCTTTTTGAAGAACCCCAATCAGTATGTCCAGGGGGTAAATTAAGCTCATCTTCATCATTTTGTAAAAATGAATAACCACCACGACCACCACCTGAAGAAATAGTTGTTGCATTTAATCCAGTAATAGTATCTTCCATATTCCAAGCTTGAATATAATTGGCGGATGAAATATCTGGATTTCCAACTCCATTATTCCAAATATTTGGGTTACCTGCATTGGCACCGCCACCACCTCCAGCATTGTGAGCATTAGCACCACCACCCGCATTAGCAGCAGCACCTCGGTTAAATTTTCCAGTATAATTATTTACATAATATATTTGATCTCCAGCAATTCCTTCACCTTTCTCAGCACCTTCAACTCTATCATCATCAGCATATCTATCACTTCCACTAATATCTGATGGTGGATCGTAAGCGATTCCGCCTCTAAAACCTAATTCTGAAGCATCAATTTTACCAGAAGCATTTATAGTTGTTACACCTAGAACTTCTACGGCTAATATACCACCAGATGTTCCATTCCATTGCGTAGTAGTTAATATTCCTCCAGGGTTTATAGTTAATGTATTATATCTTGGAACTCGAACTATAATTACATTTCCATTAGCTGTATAATTATTTGTTAAACCACAATCAAAATTTAATGTTGTTCCGTTTGGTACACTTTCTACTTGAATAAATTCGTAATTACCACAATTGTTATAGTTTGTAATTCTTCCCCAAGTAGGATGAAAACGAGAATCGTCAAAAACATTAGTTGTAGAAGTTGTATCTTCAATAGAAACTCCTTGAACTTGAATTATCATTACTAAATCACCAGACGTAATGTTTCCTATAAAATTAGAGTTCAATGCACTGCTATTTACCGTTATAGAAGTATCTCCCACATTTGCATTAGTAGTTAGAAAAGTGTAAGCATTAACTGTTTCAGTACCTGTAACTACTTTATTTCCATCTTTACCTCGTTGACCCCAAACTGTAGTTAGTATTAATAATGAACAAATTAGAAATATATTTTTCATAATAGATTAAGTAATAGTTAGCATTAAGACACCAAAACAATGTCTAAGGTTGCATTTTTATAGGCGTGAAAATAATATTTTTAGGTGAACCTTAAAAATGGTTAACAGATTATTTATTTAACGGTAGCAAAATCATTTTTTCCTAATTGACTAAGCAATTTTCCATGGCTATGTAGTGCTTTAAATAATGAGCTGTCACCATAATAAGGAACGTTATATTCTTTTGCCGTTTGTTTTACTATATCTGATAGTTTTCGGTAATGAACGTGACAAATATTTGGAAATAAATGATGCTCTATTTGGAAATTTAATCCACCAACAAACCAAGATAAAATTCTATTGTTTCTAGCAAAATTTGCAGTTGTATATAATTGATGAACGGCAAAATTATTCTCCATACTACCTTGATTGGAAGGTAAAGGAAAATCAGTTTCAGATACAATATGAGCAAGTTGAAAAATAACAGAAATTACAAAGCCACAGATTAAATGCATAGCAAAATAAAATAAAATAGTTACCCACCAAGCTTGTGAGGAAAAAATCAATGGTAATATAAGTACGTACGATAAGTAGAATATTTTAGCAAGAATTAATCGAGTTAATGCTTTATTATAAGTTGTGTTTTGAGTTTTTATAAAATCCTTTTTATTATAACGTTCTAATTGTATAAAATCTTTTTTAGTCGACCATGAAACAGTAATTAAACTATATAAAAACCAAGCGTAAAATTGTTGAAAACGATGTGCTTTTAATCTTTTTTGATGATAAGAGAATCTCATTAACCCTCCATCACCCATGTCTTCATCATGCTCATGAATATTAGTATAAGTGTGATGTAAAACATTATGTTGGATTTTCCAATTTACTGAGCTTCCTCCAATTAAATTGATTAAGAAACCTAGATATTTATTTACAGTTTGATTTTTAGAATATGCACCATGGTTTGCATCATGCATTATTGAAAAACCTATACCAGCCATGCCTAAACCCATAAGTAGCCAAAGAGATAAAACAATCCATGTGTTTGAAGTAATATTAAAAAGAATAAGAAAGTAAGGGATAAAATATAAACTTAACATAAATACAGTTTTGACTACCATATTTGTGTTTGCGTATTTTGAAATTTTATTTTCTTTAAAATAATTGTTAACTCTACTACGAAGTTCTTTTACAAACTCAGGTTGATCTTTTGTATTGAATTTAATTGTCTTAAAGTCCATAAATTAATTGATAAGCACTGTCTTGTTGCTACAAATTTAACATTTTATGTAGGATAAATGGATTAAATAGAACTTTTATACTTTTCAGAAAGGAGAGGTTCTTCTTTCATTACTTGTTTAAGTAACTCATTGTCTTTATTATAGGATAATAAACTAAAAACATCTTCCACAGATAAATCATTAGGGTTTCTTTCAATTAGTAGTAATTCATCACCAACCTTAACTTCTCCTTCTTGTAAAATTCTAACATAAAATCCAGAATAAGAAGATTGAATAAAATCTTTTAAGATTTTTTGACTATTGAAACGAACACCAAGCTTAAAACAAGGTTGGCGTGGTTCAGAAACTTGGATAATAGTAGTACCAATTTTAAAAGTGTCACCAATTCTGATGTTTGTTTCCTCAAAATTATCGATGGTTATGTTTTCGCCAAACATACCAAATTTCCAATCGAGGTTAGGATAGAGGGTTTTAAAATGTTCATAATGATTGGCAGCATAAAAATAACAAGCTTTATGTTCGCCTCCATGATGTTTTCTATCAATTACATTATCACTTCTTACATCAGTCTTGCCTAAAAATATAGAAGTAGAAGCAGGTATTTTATAAATACCTGTTTCTACTTCTTTTCCATTCCAATTTATGGTAGTTGGGTTGGCAATATTTGTTGAAATTACTTTCAAAAAAAATATGATTAAAGGCTATTTAAAGCTTTTTCGTAATTAGGTTCTTCTGTTGTTTCTTGTACTTGTTCAGTATAAGTCACAACACCTTCTTCGTTAAGAATTACTATGCATCTCGAATTTAATCCAGCTAAAGGTCCATCTAAAATTTCTAAACCATAATCTTTACCGAATTGTCCTGTTTTAAAATCAGAAAGCATTACTACATTTTCAATTCCTTCAGCACCACAGAAACGCTTTTGAGCAAAAGGTAAATCTCTAGAAATACATAATACTTTAGTGTTTGTTAAGTTTGTTGCTTCTTTGTTAAAGTTGCGTACAGATGCAGCACATGTTCCTGTATCAATACTTGGGAAAATATTAAGAATCAATTTCTCTCCTTTAAAATCGTTTAATGATTTTGTGGATAAATCTCCAGCAACTAAGTTGAAGTTTTTGGCATTAGAGCCAATAGCAGGTAACTCCCCACTCGTGTTTATTTCGTTTCCTTTTAATGTGATTTTTGACATTTTAGTTTTGGGTTTTAAGTTTTTACAAACTTAGTTTTTTGTTAGGGAAGGGAGGAATTTTTTTAATTAAATTTAAATCCAAGAATACAGATATCATCAATTTGACTCAAATTTCCTTTCCAATTTTCAAATATGTTATTTAGGATTTCTTTTTGTTCAATCATCGAATTATCTTGTATAGACAGCAATAATTCTCTCATCGCTTTAGATTTAAATTTTTTACCTTTTTCGCCCCCAAATTGATCTACATAACCATCAGAAAAAATATAAACAGAATCACCTTTAATTAAATTGAAAGAATGAGTTGTGTATGGTTTAGGATTTTCAAATTTACCAATGGGCTGTTTGTCAGCTTTTGTTTCAATTATGACTCCGTCTCTAACTATCCATAAAGGATTATGTGCTCCTGCATATTGAAGTAGATTACCTTCTAATGAACATAATGCAATATCCATCCCATCTTGAACTTTTTCATCACTTTTTTCGAATTCTTGAATAACAATTTCTCTCGTTTTATCAAGTATTTTACCAGGTTCGGTTAAATTATGTTCTCTAACTGACCTGTTTAAAGCATTATTACAAACTACACTAACCATCGCTCCTGGAACTCCATGTCCCGTACAATCTGCTACAGCAAATAAAGTTTTACCATTATTGTGTTCCATCCAATAAAAATCTCCTGCAACTACATCTTTAGGCATATAAAGAATAAATAAATTTTTAAGATATTCTTTAACTTTTTTAGTTGGGGGTAAAATGGCCATTTGTATACGCTTTGCATAGCTTATAGAGTCGATAATTTCTTGTGTCTTTTCTTCTAAATTTAGATGGGCTTCTTCAACTACAATTTTTTGTTGTTCAATTACAATTTTTTGCTTTTTTGTAAGTTGTAAACGGTTAACCACAAAAAATAAAAAAAGTACAACTA
>CAXBPN010000158.1:0-6197 GCA_963977515.1 uncultured Flavobacteriales bacterium | reverse complement strand
CTTTAAATTGTATTGTTTAACTGATTTGTTGCTTTTTGCCCTTGCAACGGTCTTTATATGCTCTTTTTCTTGATAAAAAGAGCCAAAAATCAATAACAAACGCCAAATCTTGTTCCATCTTTTCCCACAATGCCATCGCATTTCCCAGTCCGATTACACAAGATTTCACACCGTTTGTTCATTTGCCCTCGCTCAGGTATTAGGTGTTTGGGATTAAATTTTTCTAAAAATTAAACTTTTTATTTAGGACGGGATTGATTCAAAATATATTCTAAATCATAACCCCATTTCTGAATATGTTCTTTTAACTTTGTATTCATGAAAAAAGAGTTGAGAATAGTTTTTATGGGTACTCCCGATTTTGCTGTGGAGTCGTTAAAAGTATTAGTTGAAAACAACTACAATGTTGTTGGTGTAATTACTGCTCCTGACAAACCAGCTGGTAGAGGTCAAAAATTGAATGAATCGGCTGTGAAAAAGTATGCCGTTGAGAATGGCTTAACTGTATTACAACCTACCAACTTAAAAGCTGAAGAATTTATAGCTGAATTAAAAGCTTTAAATGCCAATCTACAAATTGTTGTAGCATTTAGAATGTTACCAGAAGTAGTTTGGAACATGCCAGAAATAGGAACTTTTAATTTACATGCTTCTTTATTGCCTCAATACAGAGGTGCTGCTCCAATTAATTGGGCAATTATAAATGGTGAAAAAGAAACGGGTGTTTCTACCTTCTTTTTACAACACAAAATAGATACAGGAGATATTATTGCTCAAGAAAAAACGCCTATAAGCGAAAATGAAACCGCAGGAGAGTTACATGACAAACTAATGTTAATTGGCAAAGACTTGGTTTTAAAAACGGTTCAAGCAATTGAAAATGATACTGTTAAAACTTTTCCTCAAAACAACAATCAAGAATTAAAAGAAGCTTATAAAATATTTAAACCTTTTTGTAAAATTGATTGGGCAAAACCAATTAATCAAATTCATAACCACATAAGAGGTTTAAGTCCTTACCCTACTGCTTTTACTGAATTTAAACACAAAGAAACTGGCGATGTTATTTCTTGTAAAGTTTTTAAGACTATAAAAGAAATTGAATCTCATAACCTTGAAATTGGAACAATAATTCAATCCAAATCAGAAGTGAAAATTGCAGTAAATGGAGGTTATATTCATTTACTAGAAATTCAATTGGCAGGCAAAAAAAGAATGGAAATTAAAGCTGTTTTAAATGGTTTTGATTTTTCTAATTATACATTAACTTAACACACCCCTTAATCCCCTCTTAATAGAGGGGAAACTTCCCTCCTAAAAAGGAGGGACAGAGGGAGGTGTAAAAACACAAACTAAAAGTATTTGAAACTATTTTCTTTTATAAAATATTACAAAAAACTAGAGCCGCACATAATTAAATTTATAGTAGCGGAAACATTTTTGCAGCTCATCAATGCTTCTTTTATGGCTATTATGCTAATCTACATGGAAAAAGTAGGTTACCAAGATCATCAAAGTGCCTCATTTGTTTCGTTTCGATTTTTAGGAGTATTATTATTTGCTTTTCCTCTTGGCTTATTGATAAAAGGGAGAAAAATCACACCCTTTTTTAAAATATCATCCATAGCAACACCATTCTTATCTTTAGTTATTTTAGAAGCTATTGACTATCAAAATGATATTTTACTTTACATCAGTTTATTTTTATGGGGACTTAGTTTTACAGGAATACAAATAACAGCCCTACCCTACATTTTAAGAAATGCAAAAAAAGAATCGCATACTGAGGCCATTACTTTAAGCTATTCTACATGGAGTGTTGCTGGTATATTTAGCGGAATATTAATTTATACGCTTGACCTTATAAATCCTGAACTGTTCACTGAAAAACTAATACTCCAAATCATTTCTATACTTGGTTTTGGCTGTGCTGTATTTATCTTTAACATAAAACATAAAGAAATTGTACCTGTAATTACTACCAAACGCTTAAACCTTAAAGATTTTGATTGGAAAATCATTTTTAAAGCATTAGTACCTACATTTATTATTGCTGTTGGTGCTGGTTTAACCATTCCTTTTATTGGTTTATTTTTTTATAAAGTTCATGGTTTAGATTCTAATCAATTTGCCATGTTAAGTGCTTTTGCAACTGCCATTGTCTTCATCTTTGTAATATTTGTACCTTATATAAAAAACAAACTTGGTTATAAATTAGCGATACCCTTAACTCAAACTATTGCAATCATAGCCTTAATTGTTTTAGCGTTTACAGAAGTTATGCCTCTGGAGTTTGCAGTTTACATTGCCATGTTTGCTTATGTTATTCGCCAACCATTAATGAATATGGCTGGCCCAATGACTTCAGACATTGTGATGAAATATGTTGGTGAAAAAAACCGAGAAATGATGAGTGCCTTAACTGCTGCTGTATGGTCTGGAAGTTGGTTTATTAGTTCAATAATTTTTCAGATACTTAGAAAAGTTGGCTTACAATACATCTACGTTTTCCTAATTACTGCGGGACTTTATTTTTTAGGTGTTGTTATTTACTTCCTTTTAATTTTAGATTATGAGAAAAAAGTGAAATTGGGAGAAATAATAGATTAATTAAAACAAAAAAAGTGCTATAAAATTATAGCACTTTTTTTATAAACCCTTATTAAACTATTGCTTAATAATCCTTTGTGATTTTATTAAGCTACTTGTTTCATCATAAAACTGTACAATATAAAATCCTTTATCAAGTCTATTAAACAATTCTAATTGGTAGGTATTTTTATTTTTTTCTATTGATAAATTTTCAGATATCACTTTACCTAAAACATCAATATAACTTACAGAAATTTCTTGATTAGTTACATTAGAAAAATCAACAAATAGATTCTCTTTAGATGGGTTAGGGTAAACCGTTAAATCAATATCTTCATTATCTGAAACTACAGCAATCATTTTAGAATATTCATATTTACCGTCAAAATCAAATTGTTTTAAACGATAATAACTAATTTTTGGTGATGAACTAGCATCATAAAACTCATAATGGTTTTGAGAATTAGAATTGCCATTTCCATCAACAGTACCTAAATCAATAAAGTTTTTACCATTTGATGATTTTTGAATTAAGAAATAATCATTATTAACTTCTGTTTCTGTAATCCATTTTAACTTCGTCTTATCCCCCATTATCCTACCTGTATATTCAAGCAATTTAACAGGTAAAATACCATTAGCAGTCCATCCAGTAACTGTAAAATCACATTGGTCTCCAGCAAAGCCATCTACCATCAATATATATTGATTACCTATTGTTAAACCAGTAGCAGTTACAGTAGCATCAGCAGTAGTTCCATTACTCATACAATTTGACACAGACGTCAAATTGGTACAACAACCAGAACCATCTTTAGTTACACTATACACTTCTGCTTGAACACCAGCCCCTAAAGCACAATTAACAACATTGGTAAAGTTAAAGGTTTCTGTAGTAGAGGCTGCAGTAAACTGATACCATGAATTATTTTCAATTGATCCACAAAATAAAGCTTCAGTATTAGCTGGCAAGTCAGGAGTATAGGTATCCGTTGTTGAGCTTGACCATCCACCACCACCTTGGAACAATTGTGCTGGGTCAGAGCAATAATCATTATTTGCATCATTACCACATGAATTACCACAAGTTCTTATAATAGTAAAATTAAATTCTGTTGTAGCAGCACTAAAGTAATCTGCAATATAAATATTATATGTAACCCCAGAAGTAGCTGTAAAGGTATAAGATTCAGTAGCAACCCCGTTATCTATACAAGCAATATTAGTTAAAGAGCCACATGTTCCGCTTGTAATAGCCATCTCAAAATCTACTGTTGTAAAAGCTTGGGCTAAAATAGTAGTTACTTGACCATCACCAACAAAGCTATACCAAGAACCAATATTTGCCATAGTACACCCAGTACCATGTGCCACACTCGCAGCACCATAGTTTGATCCAATAATTGTAGTATCACATGGAAGTGGGTTTGCACTAGCACATGTATTATTATCAGAACAAGATCGTGAAATTTTAATACTTCCTGTTTCAGAAGCACTACCTGATGATAACCAATAAGCTACATAAACATAGTAAGTAGTTCCTAATGTTGTCGAAACAAGTATCCCGTCGGTTACTCCATTACCAGGATTATCAGCACAAGCTACATTAGTTAAAGAACCACATGTGCCAGTTGTTATAGCAATTTCTGTATCATAATTTGCGTCTGGGCTAACCCATATAAGATTGTCGTTGCCATCTCCTGTAAACTTATACCATACGCCATAAGTTGACATTACACAACCTGTACCATGAGCAACACTTGTTGTCCATGCTGTTGTACCATCTATTTCATAAGTACCACAAGGCAAATCAATTGCATTAGCACAAAGATCATTTGGAGGCGGTGTTCCTGCTTCGTTTATACAATATACAAAATCCTGATTTCTACCTCCACCTGCACAATCCATTTGACGATCAGCATCATAAACTCTAATGTAATATGTAACACCAGCTGTAACAGCAAATGTTTCATCTTCATCAGTAGTTCCTCCACCTCCATTATTATTGTAACATCCAATATAGGTAAAAGTACTACTACAGTTACCAGTAGTAGAATATAATTGAAAAGCAACATCATTTAATGGATTGGTACCTCCTCCAAGATTATCGCTAAATGTTGGATTAAATGAAGTTGCTCCAGCCGTAGGAGTATATTCTATCCAATGTTCACCTGTAAAAGCACCTCCAGCAGTTGTGCAAGTTGGATCTACTATTCCACTACCCGCAGCAGTCCATGTACAAGTTGAAGTTTGGACACCAGCAGGGCATAATGTTGTAACTGCAGTACAAGCAGTATTTGCCATTAATTTATTTGATAATAGAACTAATGCTATTAATATTATAATTAATGATTTTTTCTCTGTGTAATTTTTTGTATTCTTCATAGTAAAATAAATTATTCTATTTCCTTAATTTCTTTTACTTCCTCTATTTCTTTTTCTTTCTTTTTCAGCTTCAATAACATTAGCTTTTCATTTAACTCTATTAAAATTTCTTCATCGTTTGTTTCTGAAATTTCAGTTTCTATAGAATTAATTTGAGTCTCAATTTTATCAACTTTTATTACGTCTCTATCATTTCTAGAAACAGAAGATGTTGCTACAGCAGTTAATTGCTGTTTTTTACTTATTGTTTCTGTTTGAGTATAGCCCATAAAACTAACTATCATAAAACTAATTAAGATTATACCTTTTTTCATTTTTATTCTATATTTGAAAAGTGGTTTAAGATAGAACTCTTATAGGTTGATCACTTTTTATGTTATTTAACACAAATATAATGATTATTAAGTATTTATACTGACTTTTTTTAACATATTTACGTATTTATACTTAGTATTTAACACTTAATACTACTATTATTGAATTCTCAAGATAAAAAAAACAGAAATTCATTACTCATTTTAGCCTTTATAGAAGGTGGAGCAGTAATGTGTGTTGAACTTTGTAGTGCAAAAATCTTATCTCCTTTTTTTGGAACTTCTATTTATGTTTGGGCAGCGGTTTTAGGTATTACCTTAACGGCTTTAATGAGTGGTTATTATTTAGGTGGCTTTATCTCTGCAAAGAAACAGCAAAAAAATACGGTTTATTGGCTAATGCTTATTGGTGGTTTACTCGTTACATTAACTCCCATAATCAGTGATATAATTTTACCCATAACAATTAATTTAAACCTTATAACTGGTTCTATTGTTTCGTTATTGAGTTTCTTATTTTTTCCACTAGTCTTGTTTGGAGCAACTTCTCCTCTTATTATTAAAAAATTAACCTCACAAGTAAACGAGTCAGGTAAAAGTAGTGGAACTGTTTATGCTGTTTCTACTTTAGGTGGAATTATTACCACTTTTACAGTAGGCTTTTTCACCATGCCTGAATTTGGTATAGCTAAAACAATGTATGGTTATGGTATTTTGGTTATGGCTATTTCTACCTATCTATTTGTATCTACAAAAACCTTTAAAACTCCAGTTTCATTTGTTCTTTTAGTTGGATTGATGAGTATGAATTTTCATGGAAGATTTCAACACGAAAAAACACTTTACAATTCTGATGGCATTTTAGGCCAAGTAAAAGTGATAGAACGAACTTACCTAGTTAATGAT
>CAXBPN010000157.1:0-6226 GCA_963977515.1 uncultured Flavobacteriales bacterium | reverse complement strand
ATTTCATGCTTCAACGTGTTTTTTCAAGATTTTTAACCCAATAAAAAAGGGAAGCAATGCTTCCCTTTTCATTATAAAACTCCAAATTCTATTTATTTAATTCTTCTTTTACCAAAGTAGAAATTAATTTACCGTCAGCTTTTCCGTTTAGTTTCCCCATAATTGGTCCCATTACTTTTCCCATATCTTGTGGTCCGGCTGCTCCAACTTGTGCAATTACTTCTTGTACGACTTTACGCACCTCATCTTCTCCCATTTGAGCTGGTAAATAAACGGCAAGTACTTCAATTTGAAACAACTCATCTTTTGCTAAATCTTCTCTTCCTTGCTCAATAAAAATAGCAGATGAATCTTTACGTTGTTTTACCAATTTTTGAATAATTTTTAGAGCTATTTCATCTGAAACATCTGTTCCCCCTCCCTTTGTTGCTTCCAATAATATTTCAGATTTAACAGCTCTTAATGCTGCTAATTTATCTTTGTCTTTAGCCAACATGGCTTGTTTTATATCTCCGTTAATTTGATCTGCTAAACTCATTGTTTTTTCTTTTTTATAAATATAATTAAAATAACACACCCCTGATTTTGAATATCAAATCAAAGATTTGAACAAAATCTTCCCCTCTCAAGAGGGGAATAAAAAAGTCGTTTCAAAGATACTAAGAAACGACTTTTAAAAATATTAGTTGACAATAATTAATCTACATTGTCATGTAAAAACGAATTATCGTCTTTTAATCTTGGCTTTCCATCTTCGTCATCTGACAAAGAAAATCTAGAAATATTATTTTCAGATGAATGAGGAATAGAATCTAAAGAAATTTGACGTCTTTTATAAGCTGGTTCTTTCTCTAAATCGTTAATTCCTGAAGGAGTTTTCATTTTCATACCTAACTCCTTAATTTTCATTATTCTTTCTTGGGAACGTTTTAATTGATCCTCATCAGGAATTCTGTTGGTATAAACAGGAGCTTCTGGTTCTGCTGGCTCTTCTTTTTTATTTTCAAAAACAAAAGGGTCATTATGTTCTTCTGCTCTTGCATTTTCTGATTCTTCTATTTCATCATGTAAATTCCAAATAACAGTTGAAGCTGTGTTCTCTTCTTCCTCATCAATAGTATCTTGTGGAGTTTCAAATTCTGTTACTTCGTTAACTATCGTTTCTTCAACCTCGTTAACAGTTTCTTCTACTTCCTCTTCTACATTTAAAGAAAATGAAGTGATTTCTTCCACAACAGTCTCTTCTTCTACTTCATTTACAAACTCTTCTCTTTTACTTTCAATTTCAGTAATATCATCTTCTAAACTAAACACTACTTTTTGAGTGATTTCTTCAACTTCATTTACTACTTCTTCTTCATCAAAACCTAAAGTTGGTTGAACATCAGCTTCTTTTAAATAAGGTTCTTCAATTGTATTTTCTATCGCTGTTTCTTCTGTAGTTTCTTTAATTTCATTAACGGCGGGGTTATCAGTATCTAAAGAATGAACTATCTTTTCTGGTTTAGTACCAAAGTCAACATTTGAGTTTTGAGTTACTCCGAAACCAGTAGCAATTACAGTTACCGATATGCTATTACCAAGTGATTCATCAGTACCATTTCCCCAAATCAATTCAGCAGTATAACCTGCTTCATTTTGAATATAATCGGTGATTTCATCAATTTCATCCATTGTAATTTCATCCTCGCCAGAAGTTACATTTAACAAGATGAAATTAGCCCCTTTAATTTCATTATCGTTAAGTAACGGTGATGCTAATGCACTAGAAACAGCTTTAATTGCTCTCTCTTCTCCTTCAGCAGTAGCAGAACCCATAATTGCAGTTCCTCCATCTTTCATTACTGTTTTAACATCTTCAAAATCCACATTGATGTAACCAGCAACTGTAATAATTTCTGCTATTCCTTTTGCTGCAATCGTTAAAATGTCATCTGCTTTAGAAAAAGCTTCTCCCATTTTTAAGTTACCATGCATCATTCTTAACTTGTCATTATTTATAACAAGCATCGTATCCACATTGTCTCTCAAGGCTTGTAAACCTTCGTCAGCTTGTTGTTTTCTTCTTCTTCCTTCAAAAGAAAAAGGAATAGTAACAATACCAACTGTTAAAATACCCATTTCTCTAGCCGTTTGAGCGATAACAGGTGCTGCACCAGTTCCTGTTCCACCGCCCATACCAGCAGTAATGAATACCATTTTGGTATTGTTTTCTAAAATTGCTTTTATATTTTCGATATCTTCGATAGCCGCATTTTTACCAACCTCAGGATTCGCTCCTGCACCTAATCCTTCAGTTAAAGTTGTACCTAACTGAATTTTATTAGGAATTGGGCTTAACTCCAATGCTTGAGCATCAGTATTACAGATAACAAAATCAACACCTGTAATTCCTTGGTTGTACATGTGGTTTACGGCATTACTACCACCACCACCTACGCCTATCACTTTAATGATAGAAGCTTGGTCTTTTGGCAAATCAAATTTCATAATTCGGGGCTTTTTATTTATTACTTAATTTATTCTTAATTATTCTCTCCGTCTTCAAAAAACTTTTGAGTTGCTCCTAACATTTTGTCAAAAAAGCTTCCTTTTTGTTTTTTCGAATGACTTACAACTTCACCAGTATTACTAGCTGTTTTTTGTTTTAACACATCAAATCCTTTAATCACTAATCCAACTCCAGTTGCATACATTGGACTTGTTAAAGCCTCTTCGTTACCTTTTGCTAAATGCTCATTTGGATAACCTATTCTAGTATCCATACCTGTAACATATTCCATTAATTGAGTAATGTGTTTTAACTGAGAACCACCTCCAGTGACAACAATTCCACAAATCAACTTGTTTTCATAACCTGAATTTTTAATCTCGTAATAGATATGTTCTATTATTTCTTCCATTCTGGCTTGAATGATGTTCGCTAAGTTTTTCAGCGAAATTTCTTTCGCTGGTCTTCCTCTTAATCCTGGTATAGAAACAATTTCGTTCTCTTGACTTTCACTAGCCAAAGTAGAACCAAATTTAACTTTCAATAATTCAGCTTGATTCTTGATAATTCCACAACCTTCTTTAATATCTTCGGTAATTACATTACCACCAAATGGTATCACAGCCGTATGGCGAATAATTCCATCTTGGAAAATTGCGATATCTGTTGTTCCTCCACCTATATCAACCAACACAACTCCAGCTTCTTTTTCATCGTGACTTAAAACTGCTTCTGATGAAGCTAGAGGTTCAAGTATTAAATCT
The DNA here is from genome assembly GCA_963977515.1 of uncultured Flavobacteriales bacterium. Classification (GTDB taxonomy): domain Bacteria; phylum Bacteroidota; class Bacteroidia; order Flavobacteriales_E; family Vicingaceae; genus Vicingus. Next base: position 2,971 of record CAXBPN010000157.1, on the reverse strand, counting down.
TCAACCTCTAATCCAGCTTTATGCACACATTTATAAATATTTTTAGCTGCAGCAACTTGCCCAGTTATAATATGGAAATTTGCTTCTAAACGAACTCCAGCCATCCCAATTGGATCTTTTATACCTTGTTCGTTGTCAATTATATATTCTTGGGGTAAAACATGTATAATTTCTTCTCCTGGCAACATTACCAGCTTATACATATCATCAATCAACATGTTAATGTCATTCTGACTAATTTCATCATCAACACTGTGTCTTACTCTAATTCCTCTATGTTGTAAACTTTTAATATGCTGACCTGCAATACCTACATTTACAACTCTTATTTCAACTCCCGATTTATTTTCAGCATCTTCTACAGCTAATCGAATAGATTGAACTGTTTTATCAATATTAGAAACCACACCTCTAGACACTCCTATAGATTCAGAACGTCCCATACCCAATATATCAAGCTTACCATGTTCGTTTTTACGACCAACAATGGCTACAATTTTGGTAGTTCCAATATCTAAACCAACTACTATTTCTGAAGCTTCAGATTCCATATTAATTATAAATTTTTGTGCACACTATTTGGTTTTTAAACTTTAAGTTTATTTCAGAATATTCATTCCAACCCGTTTTAGGAAGTGCTTTTTTATAAAAAACCATAAGTCTAGCGAATTTATTGTCCATATTATCTACTCCTCCTAATACAATTTTATGATTTCCTACCTTTGGTATTAACTCCAAATCCAAATCTTTATTAACATACACTTGTTCAATTTGGGCTTTCCAGAAAGGCGATTTATCTATAAAGTTGGTCAAAACAAACAAATCATCAAGTATCGTTTTTGATACTAAACTATCTGGTAAATCACTATAATTAAATTTATATCTTGCAGCGAATGGCTCGTTTAACCTCCCATTTATTACAACCACCCTTGAGGTATATTTATTTGACAAAGGCATTAAACTACCATATTCATCCAAATAATAACTTTCTCCCTTTGTAAATATTCTAGCTATTGGTCTTCTTTGTTTCACTTTTACTATGATTTTACCATCTATCGTTTTATAAACTTGAGCATCTTTAATAGCTGAATTTCCATTTATTTTTTGCTCAATTGTTAGCACATCATAATCACCTAAATATTTTTTTGAAGTATCTTTTGCATTAATAACATAAGATTTTACACCATCTTCATCTACAAATCTATTTTCTGTTTCGTAATCGATATCAACATATACATTGGCAGGGTCAAAAACGCTATTCTTTTGGCTTTTATTTACAAAACCTAAAACAACCACAATACCAACTATTGTAAGTGTCCAAAGTATTATTTGTAATACATACGCCCCTCTCATTCTCCCCTTAGGGGAGATGTCTGAATTTACATTATTTTCGTTATTCTTTTCCATATTTTAAAAGCTCATCTTCTAATTATTCCTTCCCTTCGGGAAGGTTAGGATGGGCTTAACATTTTTTTAATTGGTTCTACAAGTGCATCAATATCTCCTGCTCCAAGGGTTAATAACACTTCTAAATCGCTATTTAATATATAATCTATCAACTCAGATTTTTCAACCAATTTTTTCTTTTTACAAGCAGTTTTATCTAATAAAAGTTGTGAATTAACTCCTTCAATAGGCAATTCCCTAGCTGGATAAATATCTAATAAAATCAACTCATCTAACATCGATAAACTTTTTGCAAACTCATCAATAAAATCTCTTGTTCTTGTATATAAATGAGGCTGAAAAACTGCTGTTATTTTTTTTGTAGGATACAATTCTTTAGCTGACTGAATAGCAAACTTCAATTCTTCTGGATGATGAGCGTAATCATCAATATAAACTAAATTAGGTTGATTAATGTGATATTCAAACCTACGCTTAACTCCTCTATAAGAATTTAATGCTTCTTTTATCTTGTTATGATCAATGCCCAATTCACTTGCAATTGCAAAAGCACCTATAGCATTTTCTACATTATGAATGCCTGGCAATCCCAACGCTACTTTTTGCTGGTTATTTATACCTACTTTATACTTTCCATCTTCCACACTTATACTATCTGCATAATAATCTGCTTTTTGATTGATAGAATATGTTTTTGTTGTTTTAAACGAAAGTTCTTTTTTCAATTCAGGTTTTGTAATTAAAATACCTTTTTCATTAATCTTATTTACAAAATCTTGATAGGTTTTACACATCTCTTTATGATCTCCATAAATATCTAAATGATCTGCGTCTATAGATGTAATCAATGTAATATTTGGCGACAGGGTTAAAAAAGAACGGTCAAATTCATCTGCTTCTACCACTACAATTTTTGCTTTATCATTAAGCACTAAGTTTGAATTAAAATTTAAACTTATCCCGCCTAAAAAGGCAATACAATCAACACCACAAGCAGTTAACACATGTGCCACCATTGAAGATGTTGTTGTTTTACCATGTGTTCCTGCTACTGCAATTGTAAAATAACTTTCGGTAATTAAACCTAATACTTCAGAACGTTTATAAAGCTTTATTCCTTGTTTTTGAAAGAACGCAAACTCTTTATTATCCTTTGGTATAGCCGGAGTATAAACAATTAAGTCACCCACCCCTTGCCCCTCCAAGGAGGGGAATAATTTAGCGACTAATTCAATATCTTCATTATAATGAATTTCAATTCCTTCTTTTTCTAGCTGCTCTGTTAAGGTTGTTTTTGTTTTATCATACCCAGAAACCTTACACCCTTGTGATAAGAAATAGCGAGCCAAGGCGCTCATTCCTATGCCTCCAACTCCTAAAAAATAAACATTATTTATATTCTTAATATTCAACTATCTCTTAATTAGTTTTATTACTTCTGCAGCAATTATATTTGCTGCGTCTTTCTGTGCAAGTCGAGCAATATTCACTTTTAATCTTTCTTGCATAATTTCATCTTTCATCAATTTTTCCAACTCCACAATTAATTGCTCTTTTGCCTCTA
>CAXBPN010000156.1:0-6230 GCA_963977515.1 uncultured Flavobacteriales bacterium | reverse complement strand
AAATTGTATTGTTTAACTGATTTGTTGCTTTTTGCCCTTGCAACGGTCTTGATTTATACTAGAAATAAAGAATATATATTTTTAGAAGTCAATCCTGTTGGTCAATATGGAATGACATCTTTTCCATGTAATTATTACCTAGATAAAAAAATTGCAAACTATTTAATTGAAAAAGATAATGATAGATTATATTAATAAAGTAGATGAAAAAGATAGAAAATTTTTTTCAGTAGGATTTTATAATATTATACCTAAACCTGTAGAGGTTTATGAAAGAAGTAAAACCGAAGCTATAAGTATAGCTGAAAGTAAGAGGCTTAAAACAACAGTATTTGTTGTATATGAATTTTATAAAACCATTTAGATGAAAATAAATAAATATTTTAAATTATATGCTAATTGTATTTTAGTTAAAGGGTCGTTTAATGCTATTGTTTATGATCTTTTTTTATCAAGAAATTATACATTACCATTAGAGTTAGCTTTATTAATAGAGGAGCTAGATAAATTTACTTTCGACGAGGTTGTTTCAAAACATGATGATTTGAAATCAGAAATTACTTTATTTTGTGATGAATTAGTAAAAATAGGGTATGCAGAATGGTTTGATAAAGATGAATTAGCATTATATCCTCCTTTAAGTTTAGAATGGGATTACCCATCATCTGTTACAAATTTGATTATTGAATCAACTGATTTTAAGATTATTAAAAAATTAATAGCATTTGCTGAAGAGTTTCTTACTCCTGCGATTTTAATTATATACAATGAAATAGTAAATGAAGCTTTTTTGAACTTTCTACAGAATGAGTTAGATAAGTCGGTTATTACACATGTCGAAATAGTTACGCCTTTTTTATCTGTTACAGATAAAGAATTAAATAGAAATGTTAGATTGAAAACTATTTGGATAAAAGATAATAATCTTCCTCCTGAAAATATAGAAGGTAAAAAAGTGAAACCATTGGACAGTAAAAAATATTTTAAACAAGATTATCCTGTTTTTGAATTATTTACTGAATCTCAAAAACAAAATACGTATTTTAATAGAAAACTGTATATTGGAGAAAAAGGGGAAATACAAAATGGACCTGAATGTGAAGAAACATATGGGAGTATAAACGATATTAAAAATGTAGAAGAGCTAAAACAAATAATAACAACACCCGAATTTCAGAAATATTGGTTTGTACATAAAGAATTGTGTGATGTGTGTAAAGATTGTGAATTTAGGCACATGTGCGTAGATAATAGACTTCCTTATCAACGTAAGAATGGTAGCTGGTATCATAAGGTAGAATGCAATTACAATCCTTATATCTCTAAGTGGAAAGGAGATGCAGGTTATCAATGCCTCGAAGAATGTGGGGTAATCGTAAATGAAAAAGGTTATCGGCGAGATGATGAAAAAATAGCTTTAATCAATAAAACTTTATGGGAAGAAGAACCTGAAAATGCTTAAAAAATTCCCCTTCTACAAACAACCAGATGCTATGGATTGCGGAGCAACTTGTCTTCGTATCATTGCGAAATATTATGGGCGGAGTATTTCATTACCTAAACTTCGTAGTTTATCAGAAACAACTAGAGAAGGAGCATCATTAAAAACATTGGCTAATGCAGCCGAAAAAATTGGGTTTCGTACTTTAGGAGTAAAAGTAAATTTTAACAAATTAGACAAAGAAGCACCCTTGCCTTGTATTGTGCATTGGAATCAGCAGCATTTTGTGGTGGTTTACAAGATTGCCCCCTCCAACTCCCCCGAAGGGGGAGTGAATATACTCAAAAGATTTTTTTTCGCTATTAAATGGGCATTGAGTGGAGGCAAAGTCCTCCCCTTCGGGGAGGATTTAGGAGGGGTTGGTAAGTCGGGAGGGGCTTCTGTTTACGTTTCCGACCCTGCTCATGGGTTATTAAAATATACTCAAGAAGATTTTATAAAAAGCTGGATAGGAAATAATGCTACTGATAAAACAGAAGAAGGTATTGCATTATTATTAGAGCCTACCCCAAAGCTTAATCAAACAGAAGTAGATGATAATACAGAAGTCCAACAAGGTTTTTCTTTTCTGTTTCAATACTTGTTTCGTTATAAAAAGTTTATTGTTCAACTAATAGTTGGATTATTAGCTGGGAGTTTATTACAGCTAATTTTTCCATTTTTAACGCAAAGTGTTGTAGATGTAGGGATTCAAAACCAAGACATTAATTTTATTTACCTTATTTTAATTGCACAATTGTTCTTATTTGTAGGTAGAGCAAGCATCGAGCTTATTCGGGGTTGGATTTTACTCCATTTAAGTACACGGATAAATATTTCATTGATTTCAGATTTCTTTATTAAGTTGATGAATTTACCCATAGCATTTTTTGACAGTAAGATGACAGGAGACATTATGCAGCGTATCAATGACCATCAACGAATAGAAAGATTATTAACAACATCTTCCTTAAATGTGTTGTTCTCGATGTTTAATCTAGTCATTTTTGGTGGAGTATTAGCTTGGTATAGCCTTCAGATTTTTGTTATATTTTTAATAGGTAGCATCCTTTATTTTGTGTGGATTATGCTTTTCTTAAAAAAGCGGAAAGATCTGGATTATAAACGTTTTACCCAGATGAGTGGTGAGCAGAGTAAAGTAATGGAGTTGATAAATGGAATGCAAGAAATAAAACTTTTTAATGCCGAATTACAAAAAAGATGGAGTTGGGAACATATTCAAGCACGGTTATTTAAAGTAGAAGTAAAGAGCTTGGCATTAGACCAAACACAGAATATAGGCTCTAATTTTATTAATGAGGTTAAAAATATTTTAATTACTATTTTTTCTGCTAAATTGGTTATTGATGGGCAAATTACATTGGGTATGATGTTGTCTATTTCTTATATTATTGGGCAGCTTAATAACCCAATTTTACAATTAATTGGTTTCATTCATTCAGCACAAGATGCTAAAATAGCACTGGAGCGATTATCAGAAATACATAATCGAGAAGATGAGGATGCCTCCTCCAACTCCTCCGAAGGAGGAGAGTTTCCCCTTTCGGGAGAATTAAAGGGGGCTGATTTGAATTTAAAGGCTGTTCATTTTAGATATGTTGGGAGTCAAGAAGAAGTAATAAAAGGGTTGGATTTAACTATTCCTGCAAACAAGATAACAGCTATAGTTGGGTCTAGCGGAAGTGGGAAAACAACTTTAATGAAAATGTTGCTAAAGTTTTATGAGCCTAACAATGGAGAGATAAATTTAGGGAACAATCACTTATCAACTATTTCTCATCACGCTTGGCGAGAGCAATGTGGTGTGGTAATGCAAGATGGTTATATATTTAATGATACTATTGCTAATAATATAGCTATAGGGCAGGATATAATAGATAAAGAACGATTAAAAAAAGCCGTTGAGATAGCTAATATTAAGGAATACATTGATGCTTTACCTTTGGGTTATAACACTAAAATTGGAATGGAAGGTGTTGGTATGAGTGGAGGACAAAAACAACGTCTATTTATTGCGAGGGCTGTTTATAAAAATCCAAAATTTATATTTTTTGATGAAGCAACAAGTTCGTTAGATGCGAATAACGAAAAAGTGATTATGGAAAACTTAAATCAATTTTTTAAAGATAGAACAGCTGTTGTAATTGCTCATCGATTGAGTACTGTTAAAAATGCTGATCAAATTGTGGTGCTAGATAAAGGAAAAATAATTGAAAGAGGAACACACGAAGAGTTAACAAGTTTAAAAGGGAACTATTATAAGTTGGTAAAAAACCAATTGGAATTATAGGAAATGTTAAGTTTAAAATGCTAAATATTAGATTTATTTTTTTGACTTTTAAACTATCAACTTTACAAACTAAATAATGCCAGAGAATAAGGAAATAGAAATTAGAAGCGATGAGGTTCAAGAGATACTCTCGGCCGTCCCAAACTGGATGATTCGTTGGGGAATTACACTCATTTTTGGGTTAATTTTACTATTGGTATTTATTTCGTGGTTTATTAAGTATCCGGATGTAGTTGCAGGACAAGCGACAATAACTACAACTACACCACCTGCAAAATTGGTAAGTAAAACAAATGGATATATAGAACAGCTCTTTTTTAAAGATAACACCAATATTAAGAAAGGACAAATAATTGCTGAAATTACAAACCCAACAGACAAGGAAAGCATCCAGCTTTTAGATAGTATAGTTACTCATTTTTCTGTGAGCGATAGCGGAACAGAGGAATCTTTTGATAAAAATCGCATAAGTTTAATTCTAAATCAATTTTCGACTAAAAATATATTGATAGGTAACGAATTAACTGAGGTTAACTCTTTTGTAGATAACTTAACAGAATTGAACGCCTTATTGACAGATGAATATTATCATAAAAACATTGAAAATTTAAATCAACAAATAACTTATAACAACCAATTGGCCGCGATAACCAAAACTCAACTTAGCCTATTAAAACAAGATATGAAAAATGCTCAAGAAAAATTTAAAGTTGATAGTGTATTATATCAGAAAGGTTATACGGCTAAACATGAATTTTTTAAAAATCAAAGCGAATTGATGGCAAAAAAACAAGAGCTGGCTAATCTTCAAAAAGCACATGTTAATTATAAGATTTCAGTAACTAATTACCAAAAACAAAAAAATGAAACTACTCAACAGTTTGAAAACAAAAAGAGGACATTAACCACTAGTATTTCTGCTAATATCAATACCATTAAGAATTATATTAACAATTGGCAACAAAATTATACTGTTACCTCTCCTGTTGATGGAAAGTTGAGCTACTTAACTAACTTAGCCGAGAATCAATTTGTAAAATCACAAAATCCTTTGTTTGCAGTTGTGTCAAACAATCAAAATTACATTGGGCATATTACTATTTCAACACAAGGGTTTGGTAAGGTTGTTAAAGGGCAGAAGGTAAGGGTTAAACTCAATAATTATCCTTATCAAGAATTTGGACAAATAATAGGTGAAATAACAGACATTTCATTAATTCCTACTGCTATTAACGAAAATCAAGATGCTTATTTTATTACGATTTCTTTGCCTCAAAAATTAATAACTACTTATAAAAAAGAACTTGAATACACTCCTGAAATGGCAGGTAGTGCTGAAATTATTACAGAGGATTTAAGATTATTAGAACGAATCTTTAATAAGTTTAGAAAAGTATTTGATCAATAAAAAAAAACGAGCCTCACAAAAGTAAGACTCGTTTCCACTCAATTTATATTTAGTTGATTAACCACATTTAGAGTGACCACAACTTTTACAGTTTAAACAACCTTCTTCATAAACTAAAGACGGTTCTTTACAACTTGGGCAAACATTTTCTGCTGGTTTTGTTCCATCAGGAATAAACTTTTTTAATGCTCTTACTACACCTTTTTTCCATGTATTTAAGGTTTCATCATTTAAGTGTAAATCGTCCACCATATCTACTACAAAGTTTAGAGGCATACCATGACGCAACACTCCAGAAATTAGCTTAGCATAATTCCAGTATTCTTCATTAAATGTTCTTGATAATCCTTCAATTGTAGTTTTAAATCCATGACTATCTTCGTATTGGAAATCGTAACGTGTTTTTCCGTCCTCTGCTTTACTTTTAATAACCCATCCTTTTTGTACGTGAGATAATATTGAGAATGATTCTTTTGCAGCACCTGTAAATACTTCATAAGGTCTTCCATCTAGCAAGCCAACAACAGCAATCCATTTTTCACTTTCATTGTTAAATTGAATAATTTCTGCTTCTAACTTTTCTGGACGTTTTGGAGCATTAGTTTCTAAGAATTTATTGATGATTTCATCTTCTTTCTTTTCTTCATTAGAAACTAAAACACCGCTTCTTGAACCATCTCTGTAAACTGTAATTCCCTTACAACCTTCTTCCCATCCTGTAAGGTATATTTCACTTACCAATTCTTCAGGACATTCATTAGGTACATTAACAGTTACACTAATTGAGTGATCTATCCATTTCTGAACAGCACCTTGTAATCTAACTTTTTCTACCCAATCCACATCGTTAGCAGTAGCACCGTGATAAGGAGATTTTGCAATTATTTTAGCTAACTCCTCTTCATTCATTGTAGCAACCTCAGTTGTATCAAAGCCATTAACTTCTAACCAAGTATTAAATTTATGGTGGAATACGTGGTATTCTTCCCATGAATCTCCAACTTCATCAACAAAATCAACTCTAGAATTCT
>CAXBPN010000155.1:0-6238 GCA_963977515.1 uncultured Flavobacteriales bacterium | reverse complement strand
ATGCCAACCTAGACCCTAATCACAGAGATAGAATAGCATTTTTACGTATTTGTTCTGGTAGGTTTGAACGTAACAAATTCTACCAACACATTCGCCAAAATAAAAAACTAAAATTTAGTAATCCTACAAGTTTTATGGCTCAAGATAAAAGTGTTATTGATGAAGCCTTTCCTGGTGATGTAATTGGACTTTATGATTCTGGTAACTTTAAAATTGGTGATACGATTACTGAAGGAGAGGTTATGAATTTCCAAGGTATTCCTAGTTTTTCTCCAGAGATTTTTAAAGAGTTGGTTAATAAAGACCCGATGAAAACGAAGCAGTTAGAAAAGGGAATTAACCAATTAACAGATGAAGGTGTTGCACAATTATTTATTCAACAACCTGGTAATCGTAAAATTATTGGGACGGTTGGAGAACTTCAATTTGAAGTAATTCAATACCGACTAAAACATGAGTATGGTGCTTCTGCTGATTTTATGTCTAAAAACTTTCATAAAGCTTGTTGGATGACTTCAGACAACCAAGATCAAATTGATGATTTTGTAAAACGAAAAGCACAATACATTGCTGAAGATAAAGATGGAAATTTAGTTTTCTTGGCTCAAACGCAGTTTTTATTGCAAAGTGCTCAAGCAGATTATCCTGAAATAACGTTTCATACTACTTCAGAATTTAAAAGAGAAACAGTTTAAAGTAAAAAACAGATTGATTTCAGCACAGCCGAGCGGTGATTTCAAATGATTTAAAGCAAAATATCATCCATCTTTTCATGGTAATAATGGAACGTATTTAAATCGCTATGCGAACCATTTTCTATGGTAAACAATTTTATATTTTTTGATAATTTCTCTAGCCTCACACTAGAATTGTAAGGAACTGTTTTATCTTCAGTACCATGAAATAAATAAACAGGTTGCTTTAACTCGGGTAACAACTTATCGTTTTTAAATTGGTAGTGCAACAAAATGGAATTCGGTAAATACGGATAATGAAATTTAGAAACATCATAAAAATTATAATACGGTGTTTCTAAAATCAACATTTTCGGATTGTTTTCATGAGCTAATTTAGTAGCGATACCTGTACCTAAAGAAATTCCAAAAACGATAATATTTTTTTCTGCATAATCGTGTAATAATTTTTTGTAAATCATCACTGCATCGTTATACATCATTTTTTCATTTTTCACTTTCCCTGTACTTTTGCCAAACCCTCTGTAATCATACACTAACATATCATACCCCCTACTGGTGAAATCAATCGCTTTCATTCCCCACAACTCTATATTACCAGCATTACCATGATGGTAATAGATTACGCCTTTAGAATTTTCAACTTTAAAAAAAAGAGCATTTAAATTCTCTCCATCGTCCGTTGTATAAGTTAATTCTGTAAAAGGAACATCGAATTTAAACTGACACTTTTCTGACAGTTTTTCAGGATGAAATATTAATCTTTCTTGAAAAACATAAATGGCAATACCCAAACCAATTAGTACGGCTGGTAGAATAATTGCTATGTATATTAAAAAATCTGGCACGTTAAAAGAATGTTAAAATCAATTCGATGTCAGTAAACATAGAATATAATATTAAATTTGAATATCAATTTTTTTTCTAAAATTATGAAGAAACTATTAGCAATACTATTCATTTTCGGTTTTTGTTTTTCAACATTTGCAGGAAACACAGGATATAAAATAAAGATAAAAATTAACGGATTAAAAGATACTGCTATATACCTTGGTAATTACTACGGGCCTAAGCAGTACTATAAAGATACTGCTCAAGTTGATGCAAATGGTGTTTGTGTTTTTGAAGGAAAAGAGCCGCTACCTGGTGGAATTTACACCTTGATTTTTAACAACATGATGCTTTTTGAATTTATTGTAAATGAACCTGTTATTGAGTTTGAAACGGACACTACTAATTATGTGAAAAACTTGGTGGTAAAAAAGTCAGAAGAAAATAAACTATTCTTTAACCATTTACTTTTTGTATCAGAAAAACAACGAACAATACAACTTTTACAAACTAAAATGGAAAGTGTAGATGAAGATGGAAAAAAGAAACTGCGAGAAGATATGATTGCTATTGGGGAAGAAATTAAAACCTTTAGATTAAATATGATGGAGAAAAATCCTAACTCTTTTGTTACAGTTATTTTTAACGCCATGAGAGAGCCAGAAATCCCTAGTTTTGAAGATGAAAAAAATGATTCTACCATTCGTTTTTTACAATACAATTATTTAAAAGACCATTATTGGGATAATTTCGATTTTAAAGATGAACGCTTAGTTCGTACTCAATTCTACCACAATAAGTTAGATAAGTATTTAAATAAAATTGTGTTTCAACGCCCCGACTCGATTAACAAAGAAGTAGATTGGATTATAAACCAAACAACTAAAGGTGGTGAATTATTTAAATATACTGTTCATTATGTAACGAACACCTTTGAAAAATCTAAAATTATGGGGATGGATGCCGTTTTTGTACATATGGCTCAAAATTACTATACACATGATTTAGCTTTTTGGGTAGATTCTGCTCAAGTAGAAAAAATACAAGAAAGAGCAACCGCTTTAGCTCCACTTTTACTTGGAAAAGTTACCCCGAATTTAAAATTGCTAGATACAGCATCGGTTAATTGGGTTAACTTACATAAACTTAAAGCTGATTATACTATTCTTGTTTTTTGGGATCCAGACTGTGGACATTGTAAAAAAGAATTACCTAAAATGGCTGAATACTACGAAACCATTAGAGATCAAAATGTATTGGTTTATGCCGTTAGTTCAGACCATAATGAAGAATGGAAAAAGTTTATTAGAGAACATAAAATGGACTTTATAAATGTTGCTGTACCACAAGAAGTATATAAAGACCAACAAAAAGTAAATGAATATGTACTTACAGGAAAAACTGACATAGCGAGTTTAAACTATAGTGCTACTTACGACATATTTAGTACTCCGCAAGTTTATTTGTTAGATAAAGACAAAAAGATAATTGGTAAAAAATTAGATACCGATTTACTTAAACAAGTTTTAGAAAATCAATACAACATTAAGGGCAAAGAATGAAACGATTTATTCCTGCAGCAATAATTACAGTAATAGGAATTTTCGTTGCTTATGTTATGATAACGGACAATAAGTCGTTACCCATTTATAACCCATCAGACCTTAATCCTAAGCTAGTTGACGAATCTGTTCAAGGTGTTACCCAACTTCATCGTGTAGGAAGTTTTAATTTAATTGACCAAGAAGGTAAAATTGTTACTGAAGAAAACTTTAAAGATAAAATATATATCACAGATTTCTTTTTTGTAACCTGCCCAACTATTTGCCCTAAAATGGCAACTCAAATGAATCGTGTTTATGATGAATTTATTGATAATTCAGATGTTCTTTTTCTATCACATACAGTTATGCCTGAAAAAGATTCTGTTCCCGTTTTAAATGAATATGCTAAAGAATTACATGTAAATAATGTGAAATGGAAGTTTGTTACTGGAGACAAAAAAGAAATTTACAACCTTGCCAGAAAAACATACTTTGCAGCTATTACTGAAGGTGATGGAGGTGTTGATGATTTTATTCATACTGAAAATTTTATCTTAGTTGACAAAGAAAAACGATTGAGAGGTTTTTACGATGGTACTTCAGAAAAGGACATCAACAGACTAATTACAGATATTTATACGTTATTAAGTGAATATGAATAAATAATTTTACCTTCGTTTCACTTAAAACAATGCTCATGAACGCTATCAAATTATTCGGAATTTTTCTTTCATTACTATTTTTATATTCTTGTAATCCAAAGATTGATCAAAATTCCATGTTTAATGGCAGAGCTCATAAAACAAAGAAAAAGGGAATTTACGATGCAGGATTAAACCGTAAAGTACCCATAAGCATACAAACAGCTAAAGATATTGATAAGCTTAGCAAGTATGATGACAACCCTAAAAAAGCTGCAAAAAAAGCAGAGAAAGAACTAGAAAAAAAGAAACGTGCTTCACAAAAAGCAAGAGAAAAACACAACAAAAAAAGAAGAGTAAAAGTTAAAACTACCAAAGGAAGACCAGGTGGTGGTGGTTCTTAAAAAAGCAATTAAACAAAAAAATCTCAACTAATTTAGTTGAGATTTTTATCATAGAAGAAAGATTGCTTCTTCCGACCTATCGGCACGGAATCGCAATGACGATTTATTGTTTTACCATTTTCTTGGTAGCGATTAGTTTTCCATCGGCAATTAAGCTATAGGTATAAACTCCTGTTTTAAGGTTTTCACCATACACTGTTAGTTTACTAGCTCCACGCTCATCAATAATCATTTCTTTAATTACTCTTCCATTTAAATCATAAAATAACAATTTAGCATCATTAACATCTTCAGGAATATTGTAAGTAATTACTGTATTTTCAGCAAAAGGATTTGGTAAGTTTTGGTCTAAAATAATGCTATTTACATTGATTAGTTCAATACTTCTTTCTGTTGTTGGAACATTTGGATTGTTGATTCTATTACCAGTTGTACATAAGTTAGCTGCACTTATACATTCCTCCAATGTAGCTAGTCTAGCTTCTAAATTATCAATAATAGAATCTTTATCATTTATACTAGCTTGTTGTTCATTAAAACCCGCAATTAGTAATGGAATAAACTCTTGATAATTTAAAGCTAAATAATCTATACGAGTACTTGTTTCGTTCCCTAAACTATCGTATTGTGCAGGCATAACACTATTTGTAACTAAATCAGGTAATATAGGCTGAACTTCTTGTGCAATTAAACCTATATGTTGTTTATTATTGAACTTAAACTGAGGATAGTTTACAGAGTCTAAATTATAAGTTTTAGGTTTTAATTGGGTAAGAATCGTTGAAGCATCAATAATATTTGTAATGTTTTGTTTAAACATAGCGTCAGACATTCCATTTATTGTAGTTGCAGACATATCTCCCACAATATTAACATCCCCATCAAACCATCCGGCATAATTGTTACTACCAACAGCACCATTTTCGCTAGCTCTTATCCCGTAGTTAGTCGCAATATTTGTTGAACTAGCTGTAAATCTTCCTCCAGTGTTGACATTCGCACCTGCGGCTATCGCTCTTACTCCTATATTAGCATTGTTAACTGTAGAAGATACAAAAGGGGCATTAACTAAAAATAAACCTCCATAATTTGTTGCTGCATTACTTGCAGAACCAGAAACTCCTGCATTTTGCTCATTAGCACCAGTAGCTTGACCATCAACCCCTAATCCTAATCCTAAATTAACAATATTAAAAGCATTATCCTCATTTATAATTAATGCCCCAATATTTCTGAAAACACTGTTCGTTGTTACATTTCTATGCACCTCAAGTTTTGCAGTTGCTGGGATGGTACAATCGTCACCAATTTTAACAAAATTTTCACCATGATTTAAAGATCCTGTCGGGTCTGTAAAATGATAATTAAAATTATTTAAAGGTACTTCATAATTATCAGTTAACGGGTTTTGTGGTTGAGGACATAAGTTACCAACTCCACTTCCACTTGTACCTCCAATAGCATCAACCAACACTACATCACCTAGAGAGTCTACTGATAAAACTTTACTATTATCAACACCATTAGTTCCGTCTGGTAAAGTTGGAGAAGCTGATGTTAGCTTAGTAAAACGCAAACCACTTGCATTAGTATTTCCATATTTTGTGTTTTTTGAATTCGCACTTATTTCTAAAGTGTTACCTGTATTACAAAACGGAGTTGAGGCAGGTTGTCCACCTATGCCTACTCCTCCCATTTCAGTATTTAATGTTCCAAACCAGAAATTGTAATCTCTAATACCGACAACTCTATCTGCACTAAATTGATTGGCTAATATTGCTGTAGTATCAGGATTACCTATTGAATCTGTACAAGGTACTCCTAATTGAACAACGTTGTTTGCATTTACCGAAACTCCATTATCAGCAGTAACATTTCCTCCTAAATCATTAATACCTCTCCAATGCACCCGATTATGGTCTGCATTATCAATTACTAATACCTGCACTAAATTACTATCTTCGGTTACGGTTCTAATTCTTAAATCTCCATCTATATCGAGTTTAGCATTTACTACATCTGCAGCAGCTACATTTGGACCTTGAGGAGAAAAATCTCCAATGCCTACCATCCCAAAATTAGGTGCTGTTAATGTATTAGCAACTCCAGGTTCAATACGCATT
>CAXBPN010000154.1:0-6393 GCA_963977515.1 uncultured Flavobacteriales bacterium | reverse complement strand
AGGTACTAATTAAATCGTCGGTTAATGCTAAAATATAATCTTGAAAATCGATATGTGCTAAATCTCCTGTTTGATACATTTTTTCATGAATCAATGCCATTGAACGAATACGATTTTTTGCTTCATCAAATAAGGCAAGGGATTTAGGGTCATCAGTATAACTAGATTGAATACTTAGTAAACTATTAATTACTTGTAAGTTGTTTTTTACACGATGATGAATTTCTTTTAATAAAATTTCTTTTTCATCTCGTTGTTTTTCTATTAATATAGTTCTCTCCCTAACTTTTTTCTCTAACTCTTTACTTATCTTGATGTGACGTTTTTCTCTGTATGTGGTTACCTTAAATAAAAGATAACTAATTAATAACGCTAAAATTAAATAGAACCACCAAGTTTGCCAAAAAGGAGAGCTAATAGTAAACTCAAATGAAGCTGCTTCTTGCGTCCATATCCCTTCATTATTTCTAGCTTTCACAAGAAATTTATATTTCCCAGGAGCAAGGTTGGAGTAGGTAGCAGATGTTTTTTTAGTACTAGGAAACCAATCATTATCAATAGGTTCTAACTTAAAACTATATTGCACATATTCAGGGTGAGTTAAGTTAATGCCTGAAAATTCAAAGGTTAAATGGTTTTCATTGTAGTCAAGAACTAAATCCTTAGGAAGGTTATTCCATGATTCATAGTCTTTAGTATATTTAAGCCAGTTTACATCCTCAAAAAACAGTTTAACTTTGGTTAAATGGATAATAGGTTCAAATACGTTAGATTTATCTTCTTTAGGATTGTATTTTATTAGACCACTCACAGTTCCTATCCATAAGTTTCCTTTTTTATCTTCATAAATAGCTCGACTATTACATTCAATACCTTTAAAACCTTCTGGAGCACTATAATTTTTTATAGTGTTAATTTGTCCATAGCTGTTTAGTGTTATTTTATCTAAGCCTTTATTTGTTCCTACCCATATATTACCTCTTTTATCAGTGTGCAATAAATAAATAACATTGGATGAAAGACCTTGATTTATCGTAATAGGTTTAAAATCAACGCCATCATACCTTACAACACACCTATCCGTTCCAAACCATAATTTCCCATACTTATCCTCAGTTATGCTTCCTATGTATTGATTACAAAATCCAGAAGAATTTGCGTAGTTATAAAATATATCATTTGAATATTTATTTACTCCATCTCCAGTACCTATCCATATATTTCCTTTTGAATCTTCATATAAAGAATAAATATAATTGTGAGATAAATCTCCACTTTCTTTAGTATATGTTTTAAAAGTATTTTGATTGTAAACAGCTAATCCATACCCATTTGTTCCTACCCATAATCTATTTTTGCTATCTAATAATAGTGTTTTTATTTTATTAGAAGGTAACCCATTGGCAGTTGTATATGTTGTAAAATTACCATTACTATATTTTAATAAGCCTTCATCGGTTGCAAACCACAAATTACCATCATTATCTTTTATAGATGATCGAACAGATTTTCCATTCACACCATTTGCTTCATTATAGTGAAAAACAGCTGTACCTGTATATTTATATATCCCCTCATCACTTGTACCAATCCATATATTGGAATTATTATCTTCAATAATACTAAATATTGCAGGAGAGTTCAAACCTTCTATATTTTCAAAATAGGTAAAAGCTTTAGAGCCTAATTTAATTAACCCACTACCAGAAGTTCCAATCCATAGGTTTCCAGAACGATCTTGGTATAGTTCTGTTAAACTATTATTTTTTAAGCCATTCTCTTTTTGAATATGGGTTATACTTAAATCAGTATGTTGAACATAAGCACCACTATTAGATGTAGCAAACCATATTTCATTATCATTATCAGTTAGTATTGATGTTATACTTAAATTAGAAGGAATAGGAATAGGTTCAAATTCATACTGTTGTTTGTCATCAATACTTCCTTTTAAAAGTTTGATAGCTCCATTATTTGTTCCGATTAGATAGTTTCCTTCTTCATCAATACTTAGGCAATTAACGTAGTTTGAGGGTAAACCACTTGATTGATCTATTAATAAAGTGTCATTCTCACTAATTATAATAATTCCTTTACTTGATGCTAATAAGATATTATTTTTTTCATCACTAGTAACTTCATTAATTTCAGCATCAAAAAGGTTTGTTTTTGAATAGTTTGTAAAAGTTCCATTTTGATAAACAGAGAGTCCAAAATTACTCCCTATCCAAATGCTGTTGTTATTATCTACATAAATAGCATGAAATCCAGAACTAGAAGATAAGCCATCTTTCTCATTGTAAACAGTAAATTTTCTTCCATTATATTTTGTTATGCCACCAAGAGAGGAAGTAAACCATAAATTACCATCTTTATCTTCAGCAATAGCAGTTACTATATCACCAGATAAGCCTTCTTTTTCGGAGAATTGATTAAATGTTATTCCATCAAATTGACAAACACCGCCTCCAGCAGTACCTATCCATAAATATCCTCTTGAATCTTGAAAAATAGAATTTACTTGAGATTGAGATAATCCATCTTCTACACTAAAATGTTTAAAGTCGAAGTTTTGACCAAATAACCCTACTATTGCTATCAATAATAGCAAAGGAGTTAAAAATAAACGGATATAGTTTTTATTTTTTTTCAATTAAACAAATGTAAAGTAATAACTACTAATTTCAACCACCAATTTTCTTAGTTTTAGTGAATCCTAAATTTATTAACAAGTCATAAATTTTATCTTTTAACTCACCTTGAATTAAAATTTCACTATCCTTGCAACTTCCTCCAACCCCACATTTTGACTTTAAAGTTTTTCCCAATGTGCTTAAATCGTCTTCACTTCCGACAAAGTTACTAACTATGGTTACGGATTTTCCCTTACGTTGTTTCCTATCTATAAAAACTTTTAATTCTTGAAGGTTGTTTGCTATCGTTTCTTCTTCTTCAATTTCATCATCGTAATTAAAGTTTTGATTTGTTGAATAAACGATATTGCTCTTGTTTTTTTTACTCATTGCTTATTACGTTTAGCGATTTTGGATTAACTTCTATCTGTATAATTTCATGATGCTTTACTGGTTCGCCATCCATTTGCATTTCTGGTTTTGGAGATTGTATTTCTACTTGATTTGTTTTATATTCAGTAACGTATTTACTTGAAAGTATTTTTTTATTAAATAGCTTGTAGGCTAGGATAGGAGCCATATAAAAAGGAAAGGATTTAAGTCCAATTAACCTAACATAACCATCATCTAATTCTGAATTTGGAGATATGTAAGCATTATTTCCGTATTGATTGGAATTTGATATGGTAATTAATAAATCTGTTGTTGTAACGGTTTTGTCTTTAAAAATTAGTTTATATTCTTGTGGTTTGTAGTTAAAATATTCTTTTAAAGATATTTTTAAATAGGTTAATAATCCTCTCGTAGGGGCTTCATCAAATTTCCAAGCAACATGAGCGTCAAAGCCAAGCCCAGCAGCACCAAGAAAAGGTTGTTTGTTTAAAAGAATTGTATCTATCTTTTTGGTTTTATAATTATTTAAGTGTTTTATAGCGTTAATAACTTTCATAGAAATTTTTAGATGCCTAGCCAATCCATTACCAGAACCGGTTGGAATAATTCCTAAGATACAGTTTGTATTAATTAAAGATGTACCAACTTCATGTACAGTACCATCTCCACCAACAGCAACAATAATATCAAAATTAGAGTGTTCATTTTTAGCTATTTCTTTGGCATTTCCAGCATATTCTGTAAACTTTATCGTTGAAATAAACTTTATTTTATCTAAATGTAAATCAACTAACGATTCAATATTTTTTTGCTTTCCTGTTCCTGAGATAGGATTTACAATAAATAGTATTTTTTTTTGTGCTGTCATTTAGTAGTACTGATTGAAAGTTGATTTTCAATTAGGCGATTATTATGTTGTTGTATTATCGCTTTTATTTTTCGTCCAAGTTTATTTTTAATAGTTAAATATTGTTTATTGGTTAATAAATTATTAGCTAATAATTTATCTTTTGAGTAATGAAATAAGCCAGAACTATTTTCTCCATCAAATAGCAGAAGATAATCATTTTCTAGCAAATAATAAGTGTTTCTAGAAAATCCAATAATATTTCTTTCTATCTCGTTTATTGGTTTACCAAAAGAAACAATTTTACTTTCAATGCCTAATAAGCTTAAAATAGTAGGGGTAATGTCACAATGCTGAAAATAATTACTGTCTAGTCCTTTTAGTTTTGAAGAAGGGTCATAAATAAAAATAGGGATAGCAAATCTACCAATTAATGTTCCATAACTTGGGTTTGAAGATAGTGCCGAATGATCGGCAGTAAAAATAAAAATGGTGTTTTCAAACCATTTATTTTTTTTGGAAGAATTAAAAAATTCTTTTAAAGCATAATCAGTATAACCTATAGTTTCATGAGCATCTAAAGTCCCTTTCGGGAATTTATTTTTATATTTTTGAGGAATAGAGTATGGGTGATGAGATGATAAGGTAAAAATAGTACTAAAAAATGGTTCTTGTTTTTGGTTTAATTGTTTGCTAAAATATTGAAGATAGGGCTCATCAAAAACTCCCCAATTGTTATCATAATCTTTTTCTTTATCTGGATATTCGTCTAATCCATAATAATCATTTACTCCTGTAATTTTTGTGAAACCATCAAAACTCATTGTGCCGTTAGCACCACCATGATAGAATGAAGTGTTGTAGCCATTGTTATTTAAAATACTTGGTAATGCATCAATTTTGTTGTTGGAATAATTTGAAAGCACATAAGGCCTATCCATTAAAGGTGGTATCCCCGCTAGAATTGAAGGTAATGATTCTATAGATCTACTACCATTTGAGTAAGCATTTGTAAAGGCATAACTTTCTTTCAATAATGAATCTAAAAAGGGAGTATAACCATTTCCATTATTAAAAAAGCCAACATATTCTTTTGCAAAACTTTCTAGAATTACTAAGACTACATTTTTTCCTTTAAATTGTCCTTCTCCATTAATTTTAACAATAGGACTATATATTTCTTCTAATTCTGATGGGGTAAAAAACTCGGTAACGGGTAGTTGGTTGTTCAATACGGTTTTTATTATGCAAAATGGAGTATTTAAAACTAAAGGTACATTTTGTGGAGAGGTATTGTTTGCTGCATTTATAATGTCAAGCGGTTTTAATTGCAATCCACCCCTAAAACTAATTGCTGTAAAACCACTAATAACTATAAATATTAAGACTTGAAAAATGGAATTCTTAGTAGATTTTAATTTAAAAATTTGAGAAGTTTCACTTTTACGATATAAAAACTCGGTAAGTATTATTAAAAGGATTAGCAAAACAAATGAGTACCAAAAATCAGCTAAATATTGGGGTAACAGTTTTAGGGTATCGTTGTTAGTTGAAATAAATCGAAGAAAATCGGCAGTAGTTCTTTTCAATGAAAATTGAAAATAGCTTACATCAATTAAATTAAAAATTATACCAACAATATTGGCGAGGTGAAAAAATACCTTTAAAATAGTTTTATAACTATTATTTTTTCTAAACTCAAAAGGGAGAATAGATAAAAGTATAAAAGGAGAAAAAAGATAGGATATCGCAACTAAATCAAATCTCAATCCATAATAAAAAGCATCGAAAGGGAAACCATTATCAAAAAAAGATAGATTAACTACATAAAAAGCTAATCTGCCAACAGTAAAAATTAAGAAACTAATACCAATTCTTTTGATTAAAGAAATAAAATGTGAAAAATCTATATTCATATATTTAAAGCCAATAATCAATGTTTAGAGCTAGGCTTATCTTTTAATGCACATTTATCACAGTCATGATTCTTTGCTTTTTTAAATACACGGTAAGCAATATAACCAGCAGCTAATGTAATTAATAATATGACATATATTTCTTGTGTTTCCAATTTAAAGTATTTTAAATAAAATATCTCTAGCCAAAGTTAACTAAAATCAGTTAAATTTGTTGGCTTAAATAATGACTTATGATTATAAAGTACAATCGAAGAAAATATACCGACAATGAATTGTTGGACTTATACAAAGCATTAATCAAACCTCGTTTAATTGAAGAAAAAATGTTAATACTCCTTCGTCAAGGGAGAATTAGTAAATGGTTTTCAGGTATTGGACAGGAAGCCGTTTCGGTTGGAGCAACTTTGGCGTTAAATAAAGACGAGTATATTTTACCAATGCACCGTAATTTAGGAGTATTTACGGCTAGAGATATTCCTTTGTTTAGATTGTTTACTCAGTTTCAAGGAAAGATGAGTGGATTTACAAAAGGCAGAGATCGTTCGTTTCATTTTGGTACAAATGAGTACAATATTGTTGGAATGATTTCTCATTTAGGTCC
>CAXBPN010000153.1:0-6397 GCA_963977515.1 uncultured Flavobacteriales bacterium | reverse complement strand
TCTTAAAATTTATAACCAAGCATAAAAGCAACACAAGATTCTTTTACACCTTCTAAAGATGGAGGTATTACATAAGTAATGTAAAGCTTAGTTTGTCCGTCTGGCTCATAAACATATACTGATTTACCTTCTTCTCTAACGTTTTTTAATGCAAACAAAGCTTTTCTACCTTTTGTACCTGCTTTTTCACTGTAAACGTATAATTGGAAATTTTTGTTAGCATCAGTAATATTAAATACTAAACGATATTTTTCACCTTCAAATAAAGGAACTTCTATTTCTTTTCCTTGAAAATCGGATGAAGTTGTATATCTCGTTATTTTAGAAGAATCGTATTTATAATCTGGTTTTAACTCAGCTTTCATTTCATTTTTGATGGTTGTTGCATCACAACTAGCACTCTCTTGTGCATTTACAGTAGAAAAGCTAACTAAAGATACTAATGCAATAGCAATAATGTTTTTCATCGGTTTCATAATTATCCATTAATAATTTTTGTTCTTAATTCAATTATAGCTGTCTTTAAGTTTTCTATTTTTTCAGTAGATAAAACCTTAGCATCTCCATTAGCTATTTCACTAAAATGAGATTGAACACCCTCTAATGAAGTTATTAATTCATCAAATTCTTTATCTTCATTAGCTTGCTTAACAGCAAGAATGATATTTTCTACAACATAAGATTGTTCTGATAAACGGCTAGTTAATTTTTCATTATCATTATTGTTACCGTTTAATGCTAAAAACATAGTCTCAACCCATGCTCCTGCAAAAATTATAGAACCAGCATAGCTCGACCCATTTTCATCTAAATAATCATCTAATTGCATCTGTAAATCAGCCATAATACTTACTAAAGAATCTTCATTCCCTACATTTTTTTCAAGTCTTTCAGCAACACCAATTGAATTAATTACATCAGTCATCCATATTTTTTCTGATAATTGACGAATAGCGTTTAAATAATTAATCGATTCTTGAGATTGATTATTTGTAATTGCATAAGCCATATCAGCAGCATATACTCCAAAATTTAATTTTTGATTGTATTTAGAGTTGTAGTTGTTTACATTCTCTTTAGGATTTGTAATTCCTCCAATATACTCTAAACCAGCGTTTTTAAACAAGCTAACAACTTGTAAAGGAGAAGGTAGCATATAGGTTACATCATCCTCAATGGTTTCGATTACAACTTCTTCAACAGGAGTTTCTTCGGTAGTTTCTGTGGACTCTTCGTGAGAACCACCACATGATTGTAAAAAAGTACTAGCTATAAATGCTAGAGCCATTATTTTAAAACTTAATTTTTTCATAATTAGTAGGTTATATAATTTTAAATTGATTTGTAAATAAATAAAAATTAGTTGTTATCGCAAAATATTTGTTTTTAAACTTGAATTACGCCTGGGTTAAATTGTTTTTTAATAGGAGCATGGTTTGCTGCTTCAATTCCCATAGATATCCATTTTCTGGTATCTAAAGGATTGATGATTGCATCGGTCCATAATCTAGCAGCACTGTAGTAAGGAGATATTTGTTTGTCATACCTGTCTTTAATCCTGTTGTATAATTCATCCTCTTTCTCTTGTGTAATTTCTTCTTCTCCTCTTGATTTTAGTGATGCAACTTCAATTTGTAATAAAGTTTTAGCAGCTGATGCTCCGCTCATTACAGCAAGTTGAGCAGAAGGCCATGCAATAATTAATCTTGGATCGTAAGCTTTTCCACACATGGCATAGTTACCAGCTCCGTATGAATTACCTATTATTATAGTAAACTTTGGAACAACAGAATTAGCTTGTGCACTTACCATTTTTGCACCATCTTTAATAATTCCACCATGTTCAGAACGAGAACCAACCATGAATCCACTTACATCTTGTAAAAACACTAAAGGAATTTTCTTTTGATTACAGTTCATAATAAATCGAGCAGCTTTATCAGCAGAATCAGAATAAATTACTCCACCAAATTGCATTTCTCCAGTTTTAGATTTCACAACAATTCGTTGATTAGCAACAATACCAACAGCCCATCCATCAATTCGGGCATAACCACAAACTATTGTTTTCCCATACTCTTCTTTATATTCTTCAAATTCAGAATTATCAACTAAACGAGCAATGATGTCTTTTGTATTGTATGGTTTTTCTCTAACATCAGGTAAAATTCCAAAAAGTTCTTGAGGATCTAATTTAGGTTTTTGAGCTTTTTTTCTATTAAAACCAGCTTTGTTATAATCGCCAATTTTATCCATTATATTTTTTATCTTGTCTAAGCATTCATGGTCATCAGCACATTTATAATCCGTAACACCTGATATCTCACAATGAGTAGTAGCTCCACCCAAGGTTTCATTATCAATAGTTTCTCCAACAGCTGCTTTAACAAGGTATGAACCAGCTAAAAAGATAGAGCCTGTTTTATCAACTATCAATGCTTCATCACTCATTATAGGTAAATATGCACCGCCAGCAACACAACTTCCCATTATTGCTGCAATTTGTGTAATTCCCATTGACGACATGATAGCATTGTTTCTAAAAATTCTTCCAAAATGCTCTTTATCAGGAAAAATTTCATCTTGCATTGGTAAATAAACTCCAGCACTATCAACTAAATAAATAATTGGCAATTTGTTTTCTATAGAGATTTCTTGAATTCGTAAATTCTTTTTACCTGTAATTGGAAACCAAGCTCCAGCTTTTACTGTAGCATCATTAGCAACAACTATACATTGTTTCCCACTCACATAACCAATTACACCAACAACTCCTCCAGATGGACAGCCACCATGTTCAGTATACATGTCGTCACCAGCAAATGCACCAATTTCAATGTGATTGGTATTTTTGTCTAGTAAATAGCTGATACGTTCACGAGCAGTTAATTTTCCTTTTGCTTTGTGCTTGTCAATACGTTTTTTGCCACCACCTAAATAAACTTTCTCTAGATTTCTGTTTAGTTCAGAAACCTTTAATTTATTTACATCCTCATTTTTATTGAATTCTAAGTTCTCCTTTTTGCTCATTACTTATCTATTTAGAAAATCCAAATATAATTATAACTAAGGCTTTATTTAAAATAATATGAGAAAGGATTTAAAACATTTTTGGGTAAATAAAGAATTTTTGTAACCCAACTCCTTGAATAACTTCATTCCAATTGTCAATTTCCAATTCAATTTTAAATACTCCGCAAGTTGGCATATTGTCTATGTAATTATCTGTGAGATAGTTTGCTAAATAAGTGATAGCAGGATTATGTCCTATAAGAGCTACATTGTTAGATTGATTCGGGAGCTGGTTTATAAGTTGAATTAAATTAGCTAAAGAAGCTTCATATATTTCATCTTTAAATTCAATTTTAGTATAAACGTAATTAATCTCTTTACATAATAATTTTGCGGTTTTTCTTGTTCTAACAGCCGTACTGCAAATTATTAAATCAATATTAATTCCTAGCTGATTTAATTTTTTTCCAATTATGGGAGCATCATTTTTACCCCTACTGTTTAAATCTCTTTCAAAATCAGTTTTTAAAGGTTCTTTCCAGCTAGATTTAGCATGTCTTATTAGATAAATTGTTTTCATTTTTCGATGAATGATAAAAAAATGTCGATAAATTTTGTTTGTTCGATAAAAGTCGTATATTTGTAGACGAAATTAATACTTTAATAGACAATGATAGTTATTATATTAATATTTGCCCTTTTATTGTTTTTGGTTTTTGCCTTAAACGGAGCAGGTAGTGGCTATGGAAAAAGTAGAGATTACAACTCAAAAAGTAAATTGAATTTAAATGATAAAAATTTCTTTTTGTAGTTAAATAAATTTGTACACCCCCTTTTAGATAAGTTTTATGTTAACGAAAAAGCCCCACAGAAAATGTTCTGGGGGCTTTTTTAATAAATCCCCATTGCTGATAAAAGGTAATTAGTTATACTTGAATATAAAGTAAAAATATAAAAGCCACGAATTAACTCATGGCTTTTAAGGTCAATTTTAAGGTTAATTTTACTCAACTGGCGAACTCATAAATTTACCGGTTTCATTTTGTTTGGCTAATGTCCAACTATCACTACCGCTAGTTTCTAGCCATACATTGTTTTGTTTTCTAAATACTTGAGCATGTACTCCAAACTTTTTATCAAAAGCACCTTCAACTTCACTAACTAACATATCAGCATTTATCACTAAATCACCTTCGTTGTGTTTTTGTCTAATCTCTCCTAAAGTTTTATTCTCATCAATCATATCTGCTTTAGCAGAAGCCTCTCCAGCCTGATGAGGCTTCGTGAAAAACTCTAACTTTAAAAACTCAAATGAGTTGGTAAATTCATTTCTTATTTCTTCAATTGTTTTGGTATCATCAATATGTAATTTCATAATTTTTTGTTTTTAATTTCAGCATAAAGTACGGCTACATTTTTATAAAAATCTATGATATTTGTTAGTTGTATTACTTAATTATACTTTTTTAGTTTCTTTATTTCTAAAAACAAATTTTCCTTCAAACTGATCCAAAATTATATCCGATTCTGGTTGAACTGTTCCATCCAATAATTGCTTTGATAATTCGTTCAATATATTCTTTTGTAAAACTCGCTTAACTGGTCTTGCTCCAAATTGTGGGTCGTAACCAATTTCTGCTATGTATTCTACTGCTTCATCCGTATAATTTAACTTGATGCTGTTTTTAGTTAATAATTTAGCCAATCCGTTTAATTGAAGTTTAACAATTGCAGTAATGTTATTTCTAGTAAGCGGAGTAAACATTATAGTTTCATCAATTCTATTTAAAAACTCAGGGCGAATTGTTTTTCGCAATAAACCAAACAATTCAATTTTTGTTTTCTCAATTATACTTTCTCTATCTACATCACCTAAATTTTCAAAACTCTCTTGAATAATTTGTGAACCTATATTTGAGGTCATAATGATGATGGTATTTTTAAAGTTGACCACTCTACCTTTATTATCTGTTAATCGTCCATCATCTAACACTTGCAATAAAATATTAAACACATCTGGGTGAGCTTTTTCAATCTCATCAAGCAATACAACCGAATAAGGCTTACGTCTAACCGCTTCAGTTAATTGTCCACCTTCATCATAACCAACATATCCCGGAGGAGCACCTACTAATCGAGAAACAGAATGTTTTTCTTGGTATTCGCTCATGTCTATTCTGGTCATGGCATTATCATCGTTAAACAAATATTCGCTTAATGCTTTGGCTAGTTCCGTTTTACCAACACCTGTTGTACCTAAAAATATAAATGAACCTATCGGTCTTTTTTCATCTTGTAGTCCGGCTTTACTTCTTCTCACAGCATCAGCAACAGCGGTAACAGCTTCTTCTTGTCCAACTACTCGTTTATGTAGCTCGTCTTCTAAGCGTAATAATTTGGCACGCTCGCTTTCTAACATTTTTGTTACGGGTATGCCTGTCCATTTAGAAATTACCTCTGCAATTTCTTCAGGTGTAACCTCTTCTTTAATCATTTTAGAAGTTGATTGAATTTCAATTAATTGAGCTTTAAAATCGTTTAACCGATCTTCAACTTCTTTAATTTTACCATATCTAATCTCAGCTACTTTACCAAAATCACTATTACGTTCAGCTTGTTCAGCTTCGTATTTTAATTGTTCAATTTCATCTTTTGCTTTTTGTATGCCGTCAACTACATCTTTTTCAGCTTGCCATTTAGCAGTTAAGCTTCCTTTTTCTTCGTTAAGATTAGCCAACTCTTCTTTAATAATGTTGAGTTTCTTCTCATCTTTTTCACGTTTAATGGCTTCACGTTCAATTTCTAATTGCATTATTTTTCGTTCTACTTCATCTAACGCTTCAGGTTTTGAGTTAATTTCCATTCTTAATTTAGAAGCAGCTTCATCAATTAAATCAATTGCTTTGTCTGGTAAAAATCGATCAGAAATATATCGTTGAGATAATTCTACAGCACTAATAACTGCAGCATCTGTAATTTGTACTTTATGGTGCGATTCGTATTTTTCTTTAATTCCCCTTAGTATCGAAATAGCATCTTCGGTATTTGGTTCATCTATCATAACTTTTTGAAAACGACGTTCTAAGGCTTTATCTTTCTCAAAATATTTTTGATATTCATTTAAGGTTGTTGCACCAATTGCTTTTAATTCTCCACGAGCTAAAGCTGGTTTTAAAATATTAGCAGCATCCATTGCACCTTCGCCACCACCGGCACCAACTAAGGTATGAATTTCGTCAATAAACAATACAATGTTCCCTTCAGCACTAATTACTTCTTTTACCACTGCTTTTAATCGTTCTTCAAATTCTCCTTTAAACTTTGCTCCAGCAATTAAAGCTCCCATGTCTAACGAGAATATTTGTTTGTCTTTAAGGTTTTCTGG
>CAXBPN010000152.1:0-6582 GCA_963977515.1 uncultured Flavobacteriales bacterium | reverse complement strand
CTTTAAATTGTATTGTTTAACTGATTTGTTGCTTTTTGCCCTTGCAACGGTCTTTTATTGTGATGAACTCTATATTAAAAATTGGTAAGCCAACTGTAAACAACATTAACATTTTAAAAACAAAAATTATGAAACATTTTTATACCACAACAATAATTATTTTAATCCTATTCATTTCCTTGGGTAATGAATTAAAAGCACAGGTAAAAATTGGTGATAACCCAGCTACAATCAATAATAGCTCATTACTTGAGATGGAGAGTACTGACAAAGGAATGCTTATGCCCAGAATGACAGCAGCACAACGAACAAGTATTGCTTCTCCTGCAACGGGCTTATTAGTTTTTCAAACAGATACAACATCGGGGTTTTATTTTTATAACGGTACAGTATGGGAAATTTTACTTGCCGATACAGCGAAGACAAGTATTGGAGGTAGACACCTCAATATTATAGGCAAAGGAAGTGGTTCCACTAAAACCACAACAGTAGCATTTGATAACACAGTTGCAGAACAGTTTTCCATGAACGATGAATTATATTTTGATATTTCTCATATATATGATTATGTAGGAAAAGACATGCCTGTTTATTTCGATTTTATATCTATGGGAACAGAAACCAATAAAACGGTTCGTTGGAATCTGTTCTATAAAATATATACCGCTGGAGGCATAGTTTCAGGCACTACAGGAACACTTGATTCCGGAGATATTACCTTAAATACTACTCAATACCAGGAACAAGATGTTTTATTTACTATACCAGCAGCAGCATTAATTGGTGCAGAAGCAGTTCATTTTAAGATTAAAAGAGTAGCCATTGGTGCCGGAACAAATCCTGGAACAGATCCTGCAGGTTTACATTGCAATGTTAGATACACTGCAAGAAGATAGTTGGTTATAAATTTAAAAATAAACTTATTATGAAAATAGCATCACAACTACTATTAGTCTTTTTTCTATATGGATTTAGCGGATATACGCAAATTCAAAACAATGGTAACCTCAGAATACATACCGAAACAACAGTAGGTTTCTTTGGTAATTTTACCAATAACGGCACTTTTACCAACAATTTGGGTACTCTGCAAGCAGTAGGAACTAATGCACAAATTTTTAATGGCACCAATGTAATTCACACCAACAATTTTACCATCAATAAAGCAAGTAATTCGGTACAATTAGACAATGAATTACAAGTTGCCGGAGTATTAACATTTACCAGTGGTAAAATACTCTCTGATTATACAGATATGGCTACCGAGTTCGTTCATTTTTTAGCTGGGGCATCTTATGCAGGAGCTAGTAATACAAGTCATATTGATGGTGTTGTTCGAAAAACCGGAAATAGTGCATTTGCTTTTCCTATAGGAGATAATAACTTATTAAGAAAGAACAGTATATCAGCACCAATTAATGTTACAGACCATTTTACGGGTTATTATACTAACACAAATCCAGATGGAACATATAGTAGAAGTTTATTAGGTGTTGGGTTAGAGCATGTAAGTAGTTGTGAATATTGGATATTGAATAGAACAGGAGGAAGCTCAAATGTAGAAGTAACTTTATCTTGGGCATCTAATTCATGCGGAGTTGATAATTTGTGTGAGATGATGGTTGCTCGTTGGGATGGAACTCGATGGACATCAGAAGGAAATGGAGGGACAACAGGAACAATAGTTGGTACGGTTGTAAGCGGTAATAACTGTACTACACCTGATTCTGTTGCTAATTTCAGTCCATTTACACTAGGGTCTAGTTCTAATAATAATCCGTTACCCATTGAGTTGTTGTTTTTTCAAGCAGAAAGATGTAGTGGTGGTGTGAAATTATTATGGCAAACCGCATCAGAAATAAATAATGATTATTTTACTATTGAAAAATCAAAAGATAGCTATAATTGGGAAGAAGTAATTGAAATAAGCGGTGCAGGGCACTCTTCTAATACCACAGATTACTGCACAATTGATGAAAACCCTTATCTAGGAGTTTCTTATTATCGATTAAAACAAACAGATTTTGACGGACATTATTCATATTCACAAATAAGATCCGTTAACATTAATGAATCGGAAAACCTACAAATATCTGTTTACCCTAATCCTGCAACGAATCAAATCACAGTAAAAGGAATATCTCCAGTAACAAAAGATGTTGAATTTTATAATTCTACTGCCCAAAATATTACTTCTCTAATAAGAATAATTGAATGTGGTGAATTTAAATTACAATTTGATATTACAATGTTACCGTCAGGAATTTATACTTTAAACACTAAATCAGGTTCTTCTTCAATGTTCGTAAAAAATTAAATTTGTGAATTGGAGTTACTACATCTGATAAGACATAAAAAATAAGACTGTTTTAATAATAAAAACAATATCTTAGAATTATGAGAAAGCCAAAAAGAAATTACAATAAAATACTTTTTTTTTTTAAGCAGTAGGTATAAATTATCAGTAAGAGAATTATTTTAGGATGGGACAAATTGAAACAAAAAAGGCTTGTTAAATTAACAAGCCTTTTTTTGTGTTCTTATTTTTCCAACTACGATATAGCTGCGATTGTTTCAGATTTATATGCCCCTGCAATTAATTTTTCTTGAACTGTTTTAAAACAACTAATCGTATATTCTACATCTTCCAACGTATGCATAGCTGTTGGAATTAATCTTAACATGATAACACCTTTTGGTACAACTGGATAAACCACAATCGAACAAAATAAATTAAAATTCTCTCTTAAATCTATAATTAGATTTGTAGCTTCAGGTATATCTCCACTCAAAACAACTGGTGTTACTTGAGTTGTGGTTGTTCCGATATTAAACCCATTATCTTTTAATCCTTTTTGTAAAGCATTAGCAACAGTCCAAAGTTTTTCTCTAATTTCCGGACTATTTTTTAACATCTCTAATCTTTTTAAATTACCAATAACTAAAGGCATTGGTAAAGATTTTGCATAAATTTGAGAACGCATGTTATAACGTAAATAATCGATTACATCTTCATCAGAAGCAATAAAGCCGCCAATACTTGCCATTGCTTTTGCAAATGTTCCAAAATATACATCTATTCCATCTTGACAACCCTGAGCCTCTCCTGTTCCCATTCCTGTAGCTCCCATCGTTCCAAAACCATGAGCATCATCTACAAACAATCTAAATGAATACTTTTGTTTTAAAGCAACAATATCTTTTAAACTTCCTTGGTTACCCGACATTCCAAAAACACCTTCAGTAATAACCAAAATTGCTCCATTAGTTTTTTCAGTAATCTTGGTTGCTTTCTCTAACATCTTGTCGAGACTTTCCATATCGTTATGCTGATATACAAAACGTTTTCCTTGATGTAATCTTAACCCATCTAAAATACAAGCGTGGCTTTCAGCATCATAAACAACCACATCATTTCTATCCAATAGAGCATCAATTGCTGAAACCATCCCTTGATAACCAAAATTTAATAAAATAGCATCTTGCTTTTGTTCAAACTCAGCTAATTCACTTTCTAATTGCTCATGATAATTAGTATTTCCCGACATCATTCTAGCTCCCATTGGGTAAGCTAAACCCCAATCTTTAGACGCTTGTTCATCTACTTTTCTTATTTCTGGATGATTACCTAAGCCTAAATAGTTATTTAAACTCCATTGTAAAACTTCTTTCCCTCTAAATTTCATTTTATTATTTAACTCTCCTTCTAATTTAGGGAAAGCAAAATATCCATGTGCCTCTTTAGCGTACTTACCTAAAGGGCCTCTATTGTTCTTTATTTTCTCAAAAATGTCTGCCATTTTGTAGTATTATTTGTTTAATATAATAAGCGGCAAATTTAAGCATTCTTAAAAGATTTCATAATTATTAATCAATTTACTTTACTTCTTTTTAATATAGTTTTTCTAAGTACATGCATAAATTGTAGAGTTAGTCAAATCGTTTAAATCAAACTCTAAATCTGTAATAAAATTAGGTTTTTGTCCACTTGAAAATATTTACTCAAAAACAGCCTAACTTTTGTCTATTAAGCCACACCTTCAAGGTTTTAGAAACCTTGAAGGTGTGGCTTTAAGTATTTTTTATTTTACCAAACCTCTACCAAACTGGTCTAAATTCTTTCCATCAAAATTACCAGAACTCATTAACAACAATACTTTATTATCCCAATCTTTGTCTGCTAACATTTCAAACAATTCATCCGAATTATTGTAAATGGTAACATTATCAGAGCCAAAAGCAGCTTTCACTTCTTCTGGAGTAATTGCGGCTAACTTTTTATGTTCTATAGTATGATTACTATAATACACATAAGCTTCATCGGCACTAGCCATACTATCTTTATATTCTTTTAAAAACGTAGCATTTAAACTACTAAAAGTATGCAGCTCCATACAAGCAATTACTTTACGTTCATCATATTGTTGTTTTACTGCTTGTGTTGTTGCTTTTAGTTTTGATGGCGAATGAGCAAAATCTTTGTAAACAGCCGTTACGTCATTTTTAGCAATTAATTCCAATCGTTTTGATGCTCCCTTAAAATCTTGAATGGCTTCATAAAATTGGTCATCATCAATTTTTAACTGATTACACACCAATCTTGCTCCCTCTAAATTTTGTAAGTTATGGTCACCAAAAATCTCTAACGGAATTTTATTTCCATGCACAAGAACAGACGTAATTCCGTTTTCTATTACATTTTTTGGTGTTTGGTAGCCAATTCTATCAATATCAGGATTAGGCGTCATCAAAGCAACTTTGTTTACCTCAGTATCAGCTTTACAATAAATTAACGCTCCTTTTTTCTCAATTAAGGAAACAAATGTTGAAAACTGCTCTACATAATTTTCAAAAGTGGGGAACACATTAATATGGTCCCAAGCAATTCCGCTAATCAAAGCAATGTTAGGATGGTACAAGTGAAATTTAGGTCGTCTATCGATTGGCGAAGACAAATATTCATCTCCTTCTAAAATAATCAGTTTTGCATCGGTTATTTTAACCATTGTGTCAAAGCCTTTTAATTGTGCTCCAACCATGTAATCAAAATCAATATTTAACTTACCTAAAACATGTAAAATCATTGAAGTAATAGATGTTTTACCATGACTACCTCCTATAACAACTCTCGTTTTATTTTTTGATTGTTCGTAAATGTATTCCGGATAAGAATAAACTTTTACGCCTATTTCTTGTGCTTTAAGCAATTCAGGATTGTCAATTCTGGCATGCATGCCCAAAATAATAGCATCTAACTCTGTTGTGATTTTTTCTGGAAACCAGCCAAATTCTTCTGGTAACAAACCATGTTTAGCAATTCTACCTTTACTTGGTTCGAATATTTCATCGTCAGAACCTGTAACGTTAAATCCTTTTTTATGTAAGGCAATGGCTAAATTATGCATTGCACTTCCTCCTATTGCTATAAAGTGTACTCTCATGGTTATTGCTAAATTTTAGTTTTTTAAAGCACTATAAACTTATTTTAAAATATAGTTGCTTCTACTTTCTTATCTTTGGAATTGTCAACAACAAAGTGTTACTATAAAAAAAATCAGTATGAAAATCTATCCTTTAAACACCGGAAACTTTAAATTAGATGGAGGTGCAATGTTTGGCGTTGTACCTAAAACAATATGGCAAAAAACAAACCCTGCCGATAGCAATAACATGTGCAGCTGGAGTATGCGTTGCATGCTTATTGAAGATGGTGATAAATTGATTTTGATTGACAATGGAATTGGCGACAAACAAAGTGAAAAGTTTTTCAGCTATTACTACATGTTTGGTGATGACTCTTTAGAAGGAAGCATCAAAAAATTAGGATTTCATCCTGATGATATTACTGATGTATTTTTAACTCACCTGCATTTTGACCACTGCGGTGGCGGAATTAAATGGAATAAAGACCGAACAAAGTTTGAAGCTACTTTTAAAAATGCTAATTATTGGACCAACAGCAGCCATTGGAAATGGGCAACTGAACCTAATTCAAGAGAAAAAGCTTCTTTTTTGAGAGAAAACATTATTCCGATGATAGAGTTGGATCAATTGCGATTTATCGACAAAGAAGGGTTTAACTATTTTGATATTTTAATGGCAAACGGACATACAGATGCACAGATGATTCCTCACATTAAATACCAAGATAAAACGGTTGTTTTTATGGCTGATTTATTACCATCGGTTGGTCATATACCAGTGCCTTACGTAATGGGTTACGATACCCGTCCACTATTAACTTTAGATGAAAAAGCTGCATTTTTAAATACTGCTGCGGATAAAGAGTATATCTTATTTTTTGAACACGACCACGTAAATGAATGTTGTACTGTACAACATACCGAGAAAGGTGTTCGTTTAAAAGAAACATTTAAGTTTAATGAGTTGTTTCGTTAATCGAAAGTTTAAGGTTTGAGGTTTCAAGTTAAATATTGGTATGTAGTTATTTTATTGGGGTTTACGTTCTCATTGAAAAGTCAAACTTGTACTGTAGTTTTTGAAAGTAGCGACACCAATTTGTATTTCACTTCTAAATTGAATCAGCAAATACAGAATTCTGTTTTTGTAAACAACATAAAA
>CAXBPN010000151.1:0-6598 GCA_963977515.1 uncultured Flavobacteriales bacterium | reverse complement strand
GTAAACAACACTGTTCCTTTAAAATCAATTAATGAATTATTAAAAGCAGTAATCGACTCTAAATCAAGGTGATTGGTAGGTTCATCTAACATTAATAAGTTACCTTCAGCCAACATCATTCTCGATGTCATACAACGTACTTTTTCCCCTCCTGATAAAACATTCGATTTTTTAAACACTTCCTCACCAGAGAATAACATTTTACCCAAGAATCCTCTAATGTAAACCTCGTCTTTCTCTTCAGAATACTGACGTAACCAATCAATTAAGTTATCATCACCATTAAAGAAACCATCGTTGTTGGTTGGCAAATAAGAAGTGTGTATCGTTTGTCCGTAGTTAAACTCACCACTATCGGCTTTCATGTTGCCGTTTAATATTTCGAATAAAGCCGTAACTGCCATACTGTTTTTAGAAACAATAGCAATTTTATCGCCTTTGTTTACATTTAAATCTAAGCCAGTAAACAAACCAGCTTTACTCATGCCAGTTATGTGTAAAATCTGATCTCCAGCCTCACGCACTTGGTTAAAAATAATTGCCGGATAACGACGCGATGAAGGCTTAATGTCTTCTACGTTAATTTTATCTAACATTTTTTTACGACCAGTTGCTTGCTTCGATTTAGAAGCGTTGGCACTAAATCGAGCAATAAATTCTTGTAATTCTTTTTTCTTTTCTTCAGCTTTTTTGTTGGCCGATTGTTTTTGACGCAATGCTAACTGGCTACTTTGATACCAAAACGAGTAGTTACCAGTAAACAAGCTAATTTTATTAAAATCGATATCAGCAATTACGGTACAAACCGTATCTAAAAAGTGTCTATCGTGAGAAACCACAATAACCGTGTTTTTAAAATCCAATAAAAAGTTCTCTAACCAACCAATGGTGTGGATGTCCAAATCATTGGTAGGCTCATCCAATATTAAAATATCAGGATTACCAAAAACAGCTTGAGCCAATAATATTCTTACTTTCTGGCTACCATTCATATCAGCCATTAAGGTATAATGAAACTCCTCTCCTATGCCCAAACCACTTAAAATACTAGCTGCGTCTGATTCTGCATTCCAACCATCCATTTCAGCAAATTCAGCTTCCAGTTCGGCAGCTTTTACACCATCAGCCTCGCTAAAATCTTCTTTCATGTAAATGGCATCTTTCTCTTGCATTATTTTCCACAACTTTTCGTGCCCCATCAAAATGGTATTTAACACCGTTTGGTCGTTGTATTTGTTGTGGTCTTGGCTTAAAACCGCCATACGCTTACCTGGCTCTATGGTTATGTTACCAGAGTTTGGAGCTAGTTCGCCACTCAATATTTTTAAAAAGGTAGATTTACCAGCACCATTGGCACCAATAACTCCGTAGCACTCGCCATGGTTAAACTTAATGTTTACTTCATCAAATAAAATTCGTTTTCCATATTGTAACGATACATTGTGTGCTGCTATCATAATTCTTGTGTTTTTTTAACGGCTGCAAAGGTAGTAATTCTTAAGTCACTGCAGGTTTTACTCGCAATCTTTTTCTTCCTACCGTCATTGCGAACGAAGAATGAGTGAAGCAATCTGCTCTTTGTTTAAGATTGCTTCTTCGTTTCATTACATTTCACTCATCGCAATGACGATACTCGATGTGAGTGGTCGGATGACTATACCCATTTTTTAAAGTACGTCATTGCTTTGTCACTCTGAGCGGAGCCGAAGAGTTGACCCGCAATCCCCCAGACCAAAACTACCAAGCCTCTTACCCCCTTGAACAAAACGTGATTGCGGATATCCGCTCCGCTACTTCCGCAATGACGCTAATTAAACTTTTAAACACTTTTCAACAAGCGTTTCTTTTTAACTGAAAATGAGGTATTTTCGTTTAAAGCTAAGAAAACACTATCTCAGTAATAATTAAAAAAATGTTAGGAAAAATTAAGACAGTGCCTTTACGTACAATTTGGAAAAATGAAGCTTACGATTTTACCCCTTGGCTTGCTGATAATATTATTGAATTAGGTCAAGCACTTGGGCTTGAATTGGAATTTGAAGACAAAGAAGTTTCAGTTGGCCCGTACTCTGCTGATATTTTAGCTAAAGATGTTGGAACTGGACAATACGTTGTTATTGAAAATCAGCTTGAAAAGACAAATCACGACCATTTAGGAAAATGTATTACATATGCATCTGTATTAAATGCTTCAGCTG
Organism: uncultured Flavobacteriales bacterium; assembly: GCA_963977515.1. Classification (GTDB taxonomy): domain Bacteria; phylum Bacteroidota; class Bacteroidia; order Flavobacteriales_E; family Vicingaceae; genus Vicingus. Next base: position 4,400 of record CAXBPN010000151.1, on the reverse strand, counting down.
TAATATGGGTAGCGTCTGAATTTACAGAGGAACACAAAAAAGCAATGGACTGGTTAAATGATCATACATCTGATGAGATAGCTTTTTATGGTGTTAAAATTGAATTAATTCAGATAGACAATTCAAATCCAGCAATTCAATTCAATGTAAAGAGCAGTCCAAACGAGGTAGTTCGGCAAGCAACAAAAAGAAAAGAACAAGGTGAATTATCAGAAGCTAAAAAGCTTCAATTTGATTTTTGGACTGAATTTAAGGAGAAATTAAAGGAAACGGGGAAAATAGGTTCTCTTCAAACTCCAAGACCTCAATATTGGTTTGACGTAGCTCTTGGTAAATCAGGCATAAACTTATCTAATACATTCAATACTTGGGAGAATATAATTGGTGTCCGTGTTTATATTTCAAATAAGAATGCTGATGAATGGTTACCATATTTTGAAAGTCATAGAGAAGAAATTGAAACAAAAATTGGAGCTAAATTGGACTGGAATCCAAACCCTGAGAATAAAGATAAGGTCATAGTATTGACTAAACCATATGAACTGGACAGTAAAGAAAACTGGAAAGAGCCTATTAATTGGTTAGTTAATCAAACAATTATATTTAGAGAAACATTTACCAAACTGATTAGAGAAAAAGGAAAATAAAAACATATTTTATTTTAATAAAGAAATAAACTCAATTATTATTAACAAAAACTACTAAACCTTCTTTAAAGAATTCATAACAAATGAAAAAACTCTTATACATCATACCTCTAGCCTTTATCATGGCTTGTGGCAACAACGAAGAAAAACAAGACCCAACACCAGTATCTCAAGATGCGGAGTTTGAAACCTATAAAGAACATTTTATAGCCAAATTGTGGGAAACTAGCCCAGGTTGGGCTTCGTATGCCGGTTTGCACGAGTACGATAGCATTGTGGTTATCCCCAACGAAACCAACCAACAAAAAACAGTTGAAGCTTACAAAGCTTTACAAACGGAGTTGGCTGCTTTTGATGTCGCAAACCTAAACACCACTAACGTAACCGATTATTACTTAATCGAAAATCAGTTGGCTTCTACCCTTTGGTACGATAGCGAGTTTAAATCTGGTGAGTGGAATCCTGCTAATTATGGTGTGGCTGGCTCGGTTTCTCGTTTGTTAAATGGCAGATACGATGTGTTAGACGTTCGTTTACGTGCTATTTTGGCTCGTTTAGCACACACAAAAGCCTATTACGAGCAAGCACAACAAAACATTACTACACCAACTTTAGAACACACCACATTAGCCATTGGGCAAAGTAAAGGTGGTTTGTACAGTTTTGGGCAAAACCTAATAGATTCGGTAAATGCTTCTACCCTAACCGATGATGAAAAAGCGTTGTTTATGGCACGTATCGAAGAATCGAAAACGGCCTTAAACAATTACATTGCTTTTTTAGAAAACAAAAAACAAGAATTAAAAACTAGCGGAACGGCTAAAAGTTTTAGAATAGGAAAAGAAGTTTTTGCCAAAAAGTTTGAGTTAGACATTAACTCTGATTACACTGCCGAAGAAATTTACAATAAAGCCTTAAAACGTAAAGAAGAATTGCATCAGCAAATGATTACCATTGCTGATACACTTTGGAATACTTATTTGGCTGCTACTCCAAAACCAGCAGACCAACTAAAAATGGTAAGTGCGTTAATTACCGAAATTTCTAAAAAGCACGTTGCTCGCGATGAGTTTATTCCAGAAATTAGAAAGCAATTGCCAGAATTGGTAGCTTTTGTAAACGAAAAAGACTTGCTAACGCAAAATCCTGACAAACCATTGGTAGTTCGTGAAACACCTTTGTATATGCGTGGTGGCGGTGCTGGAGCTTCGGTTTCTGCTCCTGGCCCTTACGATAAAGATGCAGATACCTATTACAACGTAACTCCTTTGGATGATTACAATGATGAGCAAGCCGAAAGCTATTTAAGAGAATACAATCATTATGTGTTGCAAGTGTTAAACATCCACGAAGCTATTCCAGGGCATTATACGCAGTTGGTTTACTCTAACGAATCGCCTTCGTTAATTAAAAGTTTATTAGGTAATGGTGCCATGATTGAAGGATGGGCAGTTTACACCGAACTAATGATGTTGGAAGAAGGTTATAACAACTCACCAGAAATGTGGTTGATGTACAGCAAATGGCACTTAAGAGTGGTTTGTAATACCATTTTAGATTATTCGGTACATTCGTTAGACATGAGCAAGGAAGCTGCTATGGACTTATTAATGAATCAAGCTTTTCAGGAACAAGCCGAAGCAGATGGTAAATGGAAACGTGCTACCTTATCGCAAGTTCAGTTGTGTTCTTACTTTACTGGTTTTACTGAGATTTACGATTTACGCTCAGAGTTAAAAGCAAAACAAGGCGACCAATTTAGTTTAAAGAAGTTCCACGAAGAGTTTTTAAGTTATGGTAGTTCTCCGGTTCGTTACATCCGTAAATTGATGTTAGGCAACCTAGAACAAGCTACAACTGAAACAAAACATTAGTTTTATTGCTGATTTACGCCTGTAATAACAAATAAAATAATAAAGTGGTAACTTAACGGTAAATAATTACGTCTATAAAATAGTGAAAAAAGTAATCGTCATATTTATCTTTCTTTCTCTTTTAATTCCAGAGTTAAAAGCTACCCATATTGTTGGTGGAGAGTTAAATTATTTATACCTCGGAAATGATAATTATCAAATTACATTAACTGTATATCGAGATTGTGTAAATGGTAACCCAGCAGCAATTTTTTCTGATAGTATTGCTAGTTTAGGAATCTTTGATATGAACAATGCCCTTGTTCAGTCCATAATTATGCGTCATTCAAAACCAGATACACTTCCAAATTTCATTAATAATCCATGTGTAATTCCTCCTACAAATGTTTGTTACGATGTTGTTACATATGTTGATACCATTAATTTGCCACCTATACCTGGAGGTTATCAATTAGTTTATCAGCGTTGTTGTAGAAATGGTACTATTCTCAATATTGTTGATCCTTTAGCAACGGGAGCTACATATTATGCAACTGTTCCCGATACTATTATTGAGGTGGTAAATAGTAATCCTGTATTTAACGAATGGCCACCTTTATTTTTATGTTCTCAAGTGCCTTTTGTGTTTGATCATTCAGCAACCGATTATGATGGTGATTCGTTGTATTATGAATTATTTCAACCCTACCATGGTGCGTCTAATATAGATCCTATGCCTCAACCTCCTTACAATCCACCTTACCCAACAGTAATATGGAATCCTCCATACTCTACTAACGATATGTTGGGAGGTGCAGATCCTTTAAGTATTGATCCAAATACAGGATTACTAACAGCAACTCCAGGTCCTTTAGGTCAGTTTGTGATGGGCGTTAAAGTATCAGAATATCGTGATGGTGTATTTTTAAGTGAAACCAAAAGAGATTTTCAGTTCAACATTGTGCCCTGTAATAACATTACTGTAGCTGCCTTACAAGCTCCTAATTTTAGTTGCGAAAGTTATACCGCTAGCTTTATCAATACAAGTATTGGGGCTGGTTCCTACTTATGGGATTTTGGAGATTTAACAACAACTAACGACACATCAACTGCATTTACACCTACTTATACTTACCCCGATACTGGTGTATATGTGGTATCTTTAATTGCTTTTTCTAACCTTAACCCTGCTTGTAACGATACCAGCTATGGAGAAGTAACAATTTACCCTGAGTTTAAACTAGAAATGGATTATGAATATCAAGTCTGTACACAAAATGTAGAGTTTACCTCAAGTACTTTGCTAGATAGTGTTTCTAATGTTATTTATTTGTGGGACTTTGGTGATCCTAACATTACAACAGATGTTTCTAACCTTGAAAATCCGACTTATACCTATCAAGATACTGGAACATTTACAACAACCCTAATTGCTTACTCACCAACCAACGAAGGCTGTAACGATACGGGTAAAGTTACTGTTACTGTTTTCCCAGAGTTCGTTACCACTGCCAGTGCTTCAAACAACAATTGTTCATCTACTATCAATTTTATGGGAAGTTCTTCTTTTGATGGGGTTTATAATGTTACTTATAGCTGGGATTTTGGAGATTTAACCTTAACAAATGACACTTCTTCGTTAGCTAATCCAATATACGATTATGTAAATTCTGGAACATTTACGCCTCAATTAATAGCTTATTCTAACAGTCCAGCCTGTGGGGATACTACTTCATTAACCGTTACAGTTTATCCTGATTTTGTATTTTATCATGAAATTTTAGAGGAACCATGTAGCCAAACAGTTGAATTTAAATCATCATCTACTTTAGATGGTGTATTACCAACTTCATATCTTATCAGTTTTGGTGATGGCGAATCTAGTAATGCACCCAACGCA
>CAXBPN010000150.1:0-6636 GCA_963977515.1 uncultured Flavobacteriales bacterium | reverse complement strand
TACTTACTTCATTCCATTTTTTACCATCCACACTCTTTTCAATTGTAAAAAAATCGTTATTTACTTCTGTTTCTGTAACCCAATTTAAATCAACTTTATCTTCATTTAAATTTGCTTGGAAACTTAATAGTTTAATTGGCAAAACACCAGATGCACCATAAGTTAGTGGTCCTTCTTTAGTCCCATCTGAGGCAGTCCAAACATTATTACCTCCTATTTCTAAATAATTAGAATTACCTCCTCCACTTCCTGGATGTATAGTTCCTCCCGTTTTAATATCAAAAATAGACCCATCTGCAAGCTTCAATTTTACTCCATTTTTAAATTGAATTTGTCCATATACAATTACCGTTATTGGTCCACATCCTATCAAGTCTGTTTGTGAATCAATATAAATACTATCAGAAGCAAGTATTATAATCGTAGACGGGCAACTAGGGTTTGTAGGCGGCGAAGCTTCTGGAAAACAACTCCAAGTTGAAGATTGATCCCATTGACCACCTCCTGTACCATTAGAAGTACATACTGAATAAGAATATTTAACCCCTATTAAAAAAAATAAACTAAGTATGATATTCCTCATAATGAATTTTTAACGTATTTATACTTAATCAGGTTACGTATTTCTACTTATTATTTTTCAAAAAACTAAGTAATACCCATTAATTATATTAATTAAATTTGAAAAATTAATGAGTTTAAATACCATCATAAAAAATCTACCTAACAAACCTGGTGTTTATCAGTATTACAATACCGAAGGGTTAATACTATATGTTGGCAAGGCTAAAAATTTAAAAAAACGAGTTACCTCCTATTTTACAAAAAACCATGAAAATGGTAAAACAGCTATTTTGGTCAGGCAAATTGCTGACATAAAAATTATAGTAGTTGAATCAGAAATTGAAGCCTTACTTTTAGAAAATAACCTGATTAAAAAATATCAACCTAAGTATAACATTATGCTAAAGGATGATAAAACCTACCCTTGGATTTGCATTAAAAACGAACGATTTCCAAGAATTTTTCCTACACGAAATGTTGTTAGAGATGGTTCTGATTATTTTGGTCCTTACGCTTCGGTTAAAATGATGAATACCATTTTGGATTTAATCAGGCAACTTTACCCGCTCCGAAATTGTAACTATAACTTATCGGAAGAAAATATAAACGGCGAAAAATTTAAGGTTTGTTTAGAGTTCCATATTGGAAACTGCAAAGCTCCTTGTATTGATGAGCAAACAGAAGAAGATTACAACAATTCGATAACTGAAATTAAAAGCATTATTAAAGGAAATATTAACAGTGTAACGAAGTATCTTAAACCTTTGATGAAAACCTATGCCAACAAACTACAATTTGAAAAGGCACAACAAATAAAAGAGAAAATTGAAACTTTAGAAAAGTACCAAAGCAAGTCAGTTGTGGTTAGTCCAACCATAAACGATGTAGATGTTTTCTCGATTATAAGTGATGAGAAATATGGTTTTGTTAATTATTTAAAAGTGATAAATGGTGCAATTATTCAAGGACATACCATTGAGCTAAAAAAGAAATTGGATGAAACTGATGATGAATTACTACAAATAGGTATTGCCGAATTAAGGCTTCGGTTTGATAGCAATTCTAAAGAAGTAATTGTTCCTTTTAAACCTGATTTAGAGGATGAAAATATTAAGTTTTTTGTACCTCAACGAGGAGATAAAAAGAAATTGCTCGAACTATCTGAGCGTAATGTAAAATATTATCGATTAGAACGGAACAAACAGAAGGCAAATGTAAACCCCACCAAACATTCGGATAGAATATTGGAGCGAATGCAAAAAGATTTGCGAATGCCTGTTAAACCGGTTCATATTGAATGTTTTGACAATTCAAACATACAAGGAACTAATCCTGTTGCTGCTTGTGTAGTGTTTAAAGATGCTAAACCTAGCAAACGAGATTACCGTCATTTTAACATAAAAACGGTTGAAGGACCTGATGATTTTGCCAGTATGGAGGAAGTGGTTTATAGAAGATATAAACGTTTACAAGATGAGAATGAACCTTTACCTCAATTAATCATAGTTGATGGTGGAAAAGGACAATTAAACTCAGCTTTAAAAAGCATTGATAAATTAGGACTGAGAGGGGAAATTACCATTATTGGTATTGCTAAAAAGTTAGAAGAAATCTATTTCCCAGGAGATTCTATTCCTTTATATATTGATAAAAAATCTGAATCATTAAAAATAATTCAATATTTAAGAAACGAAGCCCACCGCTTTGGAATTACACACCACAGAAACAAAAGAAGTAAAGCTGCCATTACATCTGAATTGGATAAAATTGAAGGCATAGGTTACAAAACTACCCAACAATTACTTTGGAAGTTTAAATCGGTTGCCCGAATAAAAAAAGCAAGCTTACAAGAATTAGAAACTGCTATTAGTAAGCAAAGAGCCAAAATTGTATTTAAACACTTTAACAATGATTGAAGAATCACTGTTTGCAAAAGAAAATATTGAAGGGCTACTAAACCATTTGGATATTACTATTAACTAAAAATCCCAACTCAATGAGTTGGGATTTTATCTCTTATTCTATTTTTTAAGCATTAGCTGCTGCTTCCGACTTAATTAAATTAAGTGCAGAACCTGCTCTGTACCACTCTATTTGTTGAGCATTATAAGTATGATTTAGCATGATATTTTCTTTCGAACCATCTGCATGAACAACTTCTAATGTTAATTGCTTACCTGGAGCAAATGCTGATAGATCAGTAAAGTTGAAGGTATCATCTTCCCTTATTTTATCATAATCAGCTTCGTTAGCAAACGTTAATCCTAACATTCCTTGTTTTTTCAAGTTTGTTTCGTGAATACGTGCAAAAGATTTTACAATTACTGCATAAACTCCTAAATGACGAGGTTCCATTGCAGCATGCTCTCTCGAAGAACCTTCCCCATAATTATGATCCCCAACAACTATACTTGGTACGCCAGCAGCTTTATAAGCTCTAGCCGTAGCAGGAACTTCTCCTTTACTACCAGTTAATTGATTAACTACTTCGTTAGTTGCTCCACCAAAAGCATTTACAGCTCCAATTAAACAGTTCTCAGAAATATTATCTAAATGACCTCTATATTGTAGCCATGGTCCTGCCATAGAAATATGATCTGTTGTACATTTACCTTTTGCTTTAATTAACAACTTAGCTCCAGTAATATTATTTCCATTCCATGGAGTAAAAGGAGTTAATAGCTGCAATCTTTTAGAATCTGGATTAACAACTACTTCTATTCCAGAACCATCTTCAGCGGGAGCTTGATACCCATTATCTTCAACACCAAATCCACTTGGAGGCAATTCTAACCCTGTTGGTGGTTCTAGTTTTACCTGTTCACCAGCTTTATTAGTTAAAGTATCTGTAATTGGATTAAAATCTAAACGCCCAGAAATTGCTATTGCAGCAACCATTTCTGGCGAAGCAACAAATGCGTGAGTATTAGGATTTCCATCAGCACGCTTCGCAAAATTTCTGTTAAACGAATGTACTATACTATTTTTAGGTGCATTTTTTGGATCAGAGTATCTAGCCCACTGCCCAATACAAGGACCACAAGCATTGGTAAAGATAGTTGCGTCTAAATCTTCAAATGGTTTTAATAATCCATCTCTTTCAGCTGTAAACCTTACTTGCTCTGAACCTGGATTAATACCAAATTGTGCTTTTGTTTCTAAGCCTTTTTCTACAGCTTGTTTAGCTATTGAAGCTGCTCTAGATAAATCCTCATAAGAAGAATTGGTACAAGAACCTATCAATCCCCATTCAACATCTAATGGCCAACCTTTAGCAGTTGCCTTAGCATTCATTTTACCAACCTCTGTAGCTAAATCTGGAGTAAATGGCCCGTTTAAATGAGGCATTAAGGTATTTAAATCTATTTCTATTACTTGGTCAAAATATTGAGCTGGATTTGCATAAACTTCAGCATCACCTGTTAAATGTTCTGCAACTTTATCAGCTAATTCAACTACATCAGCTCTACCGGTAGCAGACAAATACCTTCTCATTGAATCATCGTAACCAAATGTAGATGTAGTTGCTCCTATTTCGGCACCCATATTACAAATTGTTCCTTTACCTGTGCATGACATAGATAATGCTCCTTCACCAAAGTATTCTACAATAGCTCCTGTACCACCTTTTACAGTTAGAATTTCCGCAACTTTTAATATTACATCTTTTGGTGCAGTCCATCCATTTAGTTTCCCTGTCAACTTCACTCCTATTAATTTAGGAAATTTAAGTTCCCATGCCATTCCTGCCATTACATCAACAGCGTCAGCTCCACCAACACCTATAGCAACCATTCCTAAACCACCTGCATTTACAGTGTGTGAATCAGTACCTATCATCATTCCCCCAGGAAAAGCATAATTTTCTAACACTACTTGATGAATAATTCCCGATCCTGGTTTCCAAAATCCGATACCATATTTATCACAAACAGAACTTAAAAAATTAAAAACTTCATTGTTTTTATTAATACCGTCTTGTAAATCTTTGTCTGCACCCATTCTTGCCTGAATCAAGTGATCAGCGTGTGCGGTGGAAGGAACTGCAACTTTAGCTTTACCTGCTTGCATAAATTGCAACAATGCCATTTGTGCTGTTGCATCTTGCATTGCTACTCTATCTGGAGCAAAATCTACATAAGAATTTCCTCTTTCATGAGCAACAGTTGCTTTGCCGTCCCAAAGGTGTGTGTAAAGAATTTTTTCGGCCAATGTTAACGGTTTACCGACTACCTTTCTAGCTGCTGCTACCCTTTCTGGATATTTCGCATAAACAGCTTTAATCATTTCAATGTCAAATGCCATAACAAAATGTTTAGTGGTTAATAAATAAATTTAATAAACACAGCTTATTATGGATAAATTCTCTTACCAACTTCACATTATCCCAGATAGGATATCCCAACTTGCTGTTTCGAGATACGAAATTAAGACTTATTAAAAAAATTTACAAATTTCTTACCCGTTAAAATTTGGTGCTTCGTTAAAAAATATGTCATTTTTCTCAACCCCATTCATTTTTAAATCTTTAAACTTATATTTGATTATTAATCAAAAACATAGTACATGAAATATTTATCAATTATTTTAGTTGCAGCCATTGGCTTTATTGGTTGTAGTAAAGACGACAATCCAACACCTTCAACCACTCCAACTCCATCAACACCAAGTGGACCAAACTTAATTTTTAAATTATATTTTGATTCTACGCTTGCTCGTTTAGATAATTTCGGCAATCCATCAACAATTCCTGCTGGCAATTCAGCTCAATCCCCAGTTTTCTATAAAATGAGTGCACATTACATTGAATTCGCTCCCGATAGTTTAACAGCTTTAGGAAGTGGTGAAATTGTTTATCGTGGAGCAGAAACTTCTGTTGGAGGTGCCGTTGCTGTAGATTTTAGTCAAGCAAGAACAAAAGGACAGGGAGAAGTTTTTTATACCATTCCAATCTCTCAAGTAGCAGTTGGAACTTATAAATGGTTAAGAGTTTCTTTAACTTACCAGAACTATGACATCAAATTTTTAGTTGCTGGTTTTGGTTTACAAACAGGAAGACTTGCTTCTTTTGTTGGGTTTAATACCTATATAAGTAGTTATGTAATTAACAACGAAAACATAACTGTTAATGGTAACAAATTACAAGGTTATTGGGGCTTTGAAACAAATGTATTAGGTAATACTTATGTAAGTGAAGGTCAATCTGCAGGAACAACAGTTCCAAATCCAATTTCAGCCACATCTCCAATTCCAAATGGAAGTTGTGTGGTAACTGGAAACTTCCCTACTCCTTTAATTATTTCTGGAAATGAAACAAATGACATTACCGTAAATATTAATTTATCTACCAACAATAGTTTTGAATGGAGAGATATCAATAGCGATGGTTACTTTCAACCATCCGACGGAACTAATCCTGGCGACACTGTTGTTGACATGGGATTAAGAGGATTATTTCCAACTTACCAATAAAATAAATATAACCTTATCTAAAGTTTGAAATTTTAGATAAGGTATAACTAAATAATCCTCCAAGGTTTTGTAACCCTTGGAGGATTATTTTATTACTTTTGCCCTCTTAAAAAATACCAAATACAATGTATAGATCACATACCAACGGAGAGTTAAGAATAGAAGACATCAATAAAGAAGTTACACTTTGTGGATGGGTACAAAAATCAAGAGAAATGGGTGCAATGACTTTTGTGGATTTGCGTGACCGTTACGGAATAACTCAACTAGTGTGTGGTGAGGAACTTTTAAAAACAGCTAAAGACTTAGGGCGTGAGGATGTAATTCAGGTTACTGGAAAAGTGATTGAACGTGAAAGTAAAAACAACAACATCCCAACTGGAGAAATTGAAATAGAAGTTTCAACGATTACTGTACTAAACAAAAGTAAAACTCCTCCTTTTACCATAGAAGACAATACAGATGGTGGTGAAGAATTGCGTATGCAATACCGCTATTTAGATTTAAGAAGAAAACCACTTCAAGAGGCATTAAAACTAAGACACAAACTTTCTATAGAAATTAGAAAATATTTAGACAGCATTAATTTCTTTGAGATTG
>CAXBPN010000149.1:0-6695 GCA_963977515.1 uncultured Flavobacteriales bacterium | reverse complement strand
AAAAATTAGGTACTAGTCGTTATTCAGTTCCTTTCTTTTTACATCCTCGTTCTGATATGAGATTAAATTGTTTACCGTCTTGTATAGACAATGAAAATCCAAAAGCATTTGACGACATTACAGCAGGAGAATATTTAATGCAGCGATTAAGAGAAATTGGATTGATAAAATAAATTATTTTACCTATTCCACTTTATTTTTTTACCAAAGCCCAACGTATTATCTGTCATTTTGATGGTCAATAATTTGACACCCCATATTGGAGATGGTTTAGCTTTTGCAAAAGGAAACTTATCGTAATAAATAGCATAAAAACACTTTTCTTCCTCTTTAGTCGGATTAATAAATTCGCCTGTAAATTGCACTCCTTGGATTTTAGCTACTGTTGTAACCTCTGTATTTATTGTACCTGCAACATCTTTATTTTGCAGTGCTTCACTTATATGACGAGTACTCTCATCCGATAAGAATATTAATGTTTTATTTTTTTCATCAAAAACATAAAAGCAATTTGCACAATAAGGAATATTATCAACCGAAGTCGCTAATGTTAGTACTTTATTATTTGAAATATATTCAACTATTTTTTTATCCATAACCAAAATATTACTCCTCAAAGTTGGGTTTTAATTTTTCTAGAAAAAAATATTATTAACTGATTTTAGTCATATCTAAAAACAAGTTAATTTATGAATTTTGGAATGTGATTAGAGAACATAAATATTATTCGCTTTCTAGAATTAAAGCACTTTCTTATCTACGTAATATTAAACGTAGAGATACTTTTATGTAAACCTTTTAATTTGAATTTGTTATTCTACATTTTCAAATCTTACCATTTTCACAAATCATCAAATTTTATTTTACTTAAAAAACCATTAAACATGCAACATAAAACTATAATAGAACCATTCAAAATAAAATCAGTTGAACCGGTTTATGTTACAACAGAAGAACAACGAATTGAATATTTAAAGAAAGCAAAAAACAACCCTTTTTTGTTAAAATCAGATCAAGTAATTATCGACTTTTTAACTGATAGTGGAACTTCTGCAATGAGTGCTGAACAATGGGCTGGTATAATGAGAGGCGATGAATCTTATGCAGGCTCAAAATCGTGGGAACGTATGGAAGATGCCGTTAAACATTTAACTGGTATGGAGTTTATTTTACCAACTCATCAAGGTAGAGCTGCAGAACGTATTATTTATGGACACTTAGGCGGACCTGGTAAAACATTTATCAGTAATACTCACTTTGACACTACAAGGGCAAACATTGAGTTTTCTGGTGCTGAAGCTATTGATATTGCTATTGACGAGTCAAATGACCCTGCTTTAATTCATCCTTTTAAAGGAAATATTAATACCGACAGGTTAGAAAAACTAATAAATGAAAAAGGTGCTAAAAACATTGGTGCAGTAATTCTTACTGTAACAAACAACAGTGGTGGTGGTCAACCTGTAAGCATGAAAAACACTAGAGAAGTTAGTGCTATTTGTAAAAAAAATGGTGTTTTACTTTTATTAGATTGTTGTAGAGTAGCTGAAAACGCTTACTTTATTAAACATCGGGAAGAGGGTTTTGAAAACTATACTTACGAGCAAATTGCTCAAGAAATGTTTTCATTAACTGATGGTGCAGCAATGAGTTCTAAAAAAGATGCTTTAGTTAATATGGGAGGTTTTTTAGCCTTACGTGATGAAAAAATAGCCGAAGCTTGTACCATGCTGCTAATCATTACCGAAGGTTTTAGTACTTATGGTGGTTTGTCTGGTAGAGACATGGAAGCTTTAGCTATTGGTTTAAAAGAAGTTTTTGACCCAAGTTATTTAGAGTACAGAATAAAAAGTACAGCTTATTTAGGTGAACATTTACATAAAATGGGCGTACCAGTAATGATGCCTATTGGTGGTCATGCGGTTTATATTGATGCCAAAAAATTATATTCACACATACCGGTTGACCAATACCCAGGGCAAGCATTGTCTTGCGAATTATATATAAAAGCAGGTATCAGAACTGTTGAAATTGGCTCTGTAATGTTTGGTAAATATGATGAAAACGGAAAACTAATCCCTGCTCCTATGGAATTAGTTCGTTTAGCTATTCCTCGTAGAGTTTACACACAAAGCCATATTGAATATGTTATTGAAACGTTTGACGAAATTTTAAAAACTAAAAATGAGGTAAGAGGTTACAAAATAACTAAAGAACCTAAATTTTTAAGACACTTTACTGCTCACTTTGAACAAATCTAATTTTATGATTAACGAATCTCTTATCAATCCAAAAAGTATTGCTGTAATTGGCGGTTCAAACAGCTTAAATAAGCCAGGAGGCAAATTGTTGAGCAATATTATTAATGGTGGGTTTAAAGGCAATTTGTCTGTTGTAAACCCAAAAGAAACAGAGGTTCAAAACATAAAATCGTTTAAAACAGTAGAAGAATTACCAGAAACAGACTTGGCAGTGTTAGCAATACCTGCCAAGTTCTGTTTAGCTGCCATTAAAACTTTAGCACAAAAAAAAAACACCAAAGCATTTATTATTATTTCTGCTGGCTTTAGTGAAGTGACCGAAGATGGCAACAAACTTGAACAAGAAATAGTTAAAGTAATAACCGAAGTTGGTGGATGTTTAATTGGTCCTAATTGTATTGGTGTTTTAAACGCCAATTATCATGGTGTTTTCACCACCCCTATTCCAAAATTAAATCAAAAAGGATGTGATTTAATTTCAAGTTCGGGAGCTACAGCGGTATTTATTATGGAAGCAGGGATGCCTGTTGGATTGACTTTTAACAGTGTATTTTCGGTTGGTAATGCTGCTCAAATTGGTGTTGAAGAAGTGCTGGAATATATGGACAGAACTTTTGACGCCAATACAAGTTCAAAAATTAAATTACTTTACATTGAAGAAATAAAAGACCCTATCAAATTTTACATCCACGCTTCATCATTAATAGAAAAAGGCTGTAAAATTGCCGCTATTAAAGCCGGAACTTCCGCTGCTGGAGGTCGAGCAGCTTCTTCTCATACCGGAGCTTTAGCTACCTCTGATGAAGTTGTACGTGCTTTATTCCGTAAATCGGGCATCGTATATTGTAATGGTAGGTCAGAATTAATTACCATTGGCTCCATTTTTACTTACAAAGAATTAACGGGTAAAAACTTCGCAATTATTACTCATGCGGGTGGTTCGGCTGTTATGCTAACCGATGCTTTATCTCGTGGTGGATTAGAAGTTCCTGAAATACAACATGAATCCGCAAATGAATTATTGGATTATTTATACCCTGGCTCTTCGGTTAAAAATCCTATTGATTTTTTAGCAACTGGAACTGCCGATCAGTTAGGAATTATTATTGATTACTGTGAGCACAAATTTGATGATATTGATGGAATTATTGTGGTTTTTGGTTCACCCGGATTATTTGACGTTGAAAATGTTTACAAAGTGCTAAACGTTAAAATGGACATTTGTAAAAAACCAATCTTCCCAGTACTTCCATCCATTATAAATGCCCAAAAAGAAATTGGCTACTTTTTATCCAAAGGAAGATTAAATTTTCCTGACGAAGTTGAATTAGGTAACGCATTGTGTGCAATTTACAACACCCCAAAACCCATGAAAATGGAAGATGTTCAATTGCCTCAAATTGATAAAAATACAATTCGAGATGTAATTGATAATTGCAAAGATGGTTTCCTTACTCCACAACAAGTTTCAACATTATTAAAAGCTGCTAATATTCCTATAACAGAAGAACATGTTGCTACCACTATTAACGAAGCTAAACAATTTGCAACCGAATTAGGTTTTCCTATTGTAATGAAAGTGGTTGGCCCAATACATAAAACTGATGTAAACGGCGTAGTTTTAAATGTAAATGATATAGAAACTGCACAACAAGAGTTTAACCGATTAATTAACATTAAAGATGCCACAGGAGTTCTATTACAGCAGATGGTTAGCGGAATAGAATTGTTTATTGGCGCTAAAAAAGAAGAGAATTACGGGCATTTAGTGATGTGCGGTTTGGGTGGTATTTTTATCGAAATTTTACAAGATGTTTCTGCTGCCTTCTCTCCTATTACCAAACAAGAAGCTACCTACATGATAGACTCTCTAAAAGGACGGCAGCTATTTGATGGTATTCGTGGTGGAGCTCCATTAAATAAAGAATTGTTTATCGAAATAATTCAGCGTGTTAGTGCTTTGCTAAAATTAGCACCCGAAATTGAAGAATTAGATCTAAACCCTTTACTAGCAAAAGATTATACTATTATTGCTGTTGATGCTAGAATTAGTGTGGAAAAGTAATTTTTTTTACTTGATTTTACCCTTAAAAAACTCGAACTTCGTTTAACCCCGATAGTTTTCGGGATAAGAAACATTTAAAACAAGGACGTTAGCACCAATTTATAGTGTGATAAAAAAATTATAAACCTTTGAAATTCAATTTCATTATTTTAATATTAATATTACCCTTAATAGGTTTTAATCAAAATCCTGAGGATATTATCGATACTAAAAATCTTAATGTCAAATATTTAGAACACTTAGTTAAAAAAGAGATTGACGAAGTTCGAAATGGATTAGGAATACCAAAACTTATAAATGACTCAATTTTGTATATAGCAGCGAGTAATCATGCTGTTTATTTAGATCGTAATAAAATTCTAAGTCATTATGAAGATAAAAAATCTAATAAATATACTCCACAACTTAGAGCAGAATATTATGGGGCAAAGAATTACCAAGTTGGAGAAAATCTAGTTCAAATATCACTACATTCCAGTTTTCAAATTAAAGGCGAGTCGATTAAAGCAGATACTTATAAAGAAGCAGCAGAAGCAATGAGGTTGCTTTGGGTTAATTCTCCTGGTCACTATGCAAATATAATTACTAGCGATTATGACATTACTGGAGTATCCATAATCTATGATGAAAGTTTAAATGAACTCAGATGTGTTCAGAAATTTGCTGCTATAAACAACTTGTACATATATAAAAAAAACGAATCACTATTTCCTTATGCTGATGAAATACCAAAAGAATTACTTATTAATTTTGAGCCAATCTCAGGGAAAAAGCACACAAAACATGCTTATGGAATAAAAGAAAACAAAAAATCAAAATTTTGTTCAGATACACGAACTTCTGTTTTTAACTTCAACACTATTGCTATTGGATATAGTAATGATTCTCTTTATTTGGGGATTAGAATGAGGAATTTAAACACTATAAAATCATATTTTAAGAATAAAAAAGATGGAATATCAATAGAAACAGTATTATTTAAATATAATTACTCCTGTAACCCAAGTGACAACTATATAGTGCCTACTAGAAGGAACGGTCGTTGTGAATTCGATGGGTATATTACTCCTCCAATGTTTACAGAATCAATTCTAAATGCAATTAAACAAAAGGAAGATGATTTAAAATCTAAACATATCCGCTTAGACAAAGATGAATTTTTAACAATTAATATAGGACAGTTTCCTGTTTCAGCTAAAGGAGAAAAATTTAATTTAAATACATTAATTTATTCTCATAATAGGATTTGTAAAGTAATTGAAGGAGTATCTATTTGTGGTAAAAAATTAAATAATGAAATCCCTGAAATATCAATAAAAAAAGAATTTACAAAAGTTAATTACTTGTCTAAAAAACACGTTAAACCAATTCGATTTAAAGTAGTATTTGAACAAAATAAAATAGATTTTGATCATGACATTGTAAATCAAAAAATAGAAGATTTAAAAAATAGTGAGGCTTTTATTCGTAAAGCTACCTTAGAAGCTTATGCAAGTGTTGAAGGTACTCCTGAAACTAATGAAAATCTATTTAGAAAAAGAGCAGAAGTTATACTTGAATGTTTCAAAGATAATAAAGTTGACTCAATAGATTTTAAATTGATAACAACAGAAAATTGGTCTTTATTTTTTAAACAAATAAAGAATACAGAGTTTTCTTATTTATTAGACTTGGATACAGTAGAAATTAGAAATATCATTAACGAATCTAACAATGTAGAACTTTTAGAAAATTACTTTAAAGATCAGAGATATGTTTATGTGAATTTGTTTTTAAAATCTAATTCAAGTAATGAAATAAACATTAAAAATGCACAAGAGGAGTTTAATTCAATTCTTACAGAGGATAACGAAAAGTGGTCTTCTGCTAACGTTAAACGTTTAATAGATATTCAAAATTTCCTTTTTAATAACATTATAGAAGGAAAACTTTCATTTGACCAGCTTTCTATTCCACATATTAATCAACCTGACTTACAATACAACCGATTGTTATTCGATTATCAATATTCAACAGATAAGTTGTCAAAAATTGATTTTTACATTGAATTAAAAAAATTAATTGAACTAAAATCATTTGATTCAGAAGATTTAAAGGCTCGTTTTTACATTGCTGCTTTTAATGCCAAAATAAATATGGATTACAAAGAAGAGCAGGTAAAATTAAAATATCTTATTAATTTTTTAAATGAAAATAATTATAGTACAGATACCATTGAAGCATATAATTGTAGACTTCAACATAACTATGTCAATGGATATTACTTGGATTCAGAAGGTAAATACTCAATGGTTAAAAAAGCTAAAATATTTTTACATGATTATTATACCAAGAATATGGAAAAATATGATAATAGCTTTAAGTATCAG
>CAXBPN010000148.1:0-6729 GCA_963977515.1 uncultured Flavobacteriales bacterium | reverse complement strand
CTGACTTTCATCTGGTGCTGCTAAAGGCGTACTTTTTAAAATAATACTTCCTATTCTTAAATCTTTACTCGCTATTAAACCACCTAAACGAGTATCCCATGTAATGACTTCTTTTGTTTTTACCAAACTAGCTAAATCTTTAGGGTCTATTGGTGAAGCCATAAATATTTTCCCCATTCCCGACCTATCATTAACATTGGCAATTGCCAACCAAGGTTCGTGTGCTAAATCATCTTTATGTCCGGCAGCAGCTAACCTACCATTTGCCATTTGGTATTGTGCATTGTTTCCTGGTCGAGCACAAGCAATACGTTCCGGGTAAGCGTAAGCCAACAATAAACCCGTTTCAAAATCATCTATTGGATTATTGTTTGCTTCAATTTTAAATAATTGTCGGTACTGATTGGCAATCTTTTCTATTCTTGAAAATTGCTTGCTCCCCATTTTATCTCTTCTAAATCTTCTTAACGCTTCAATTCTTAGATTGATATCTATTCCAGATTCTTTAGGTAATGGATCTCTTTCTTCTAAAATAGCTGCAACATCAGTCGCTAATGCTAATTGATTGTTTTCTTTTGCTCTAATTAGCATTTGAGCAATTCTAGGGTGAGTTGGTAAACCATGAAGTTGTTTTCCATGCGGTGTAATTCTACCTTCTTCTAAAGCTTCTAATTCGTGTAACAAATCAGATGCTTTAGCAACATGACCTTTTGGAGGTGGCGACAACCATGTTAATTGTTGTGGGTCGCTTATACCCCATTGTGCCATATCTAAAACCAATGAACTTAAATCAGCTTGTTCAATTTCTGGAATTCCATGTTCATCTAATCGAGATTGAGTAGCTGTTGTCCACATTCGGTAACAAGTTCCTTCACTCAATCTCCCTGCTCTCCCTGCTCGTTGATCGGCTGAATCTCTTGAAATTTGAACCGTTTCTAATCTTGATAAACCTGAATTAGGATTAAATTTTGCTACACGTTCAAACCCTGAATCAATAACAATTTTAATTCCTTCAATTGTTAAACTCGTTTCAGCAATATTGGTAGCCAACACTACTTTTCGTTTACCTTCTCTATTTGGCATAATGGCTGCCATTTGTTGGTTAGGAGGTAATTGTCCGTAAAGCGGATGAATCATTACATCACTTAAACTATGCTTTAAAATACCTTCACATTTTTTAATTTCTCCTTGTCCTGGCAAGAAAACCAAAATATCTCCTTTTTGTTCTACTAAAGCATTTTTAATTACTCTAGCAGCTAATTCTGGCAACATATACGAATCACTATCGCCAGTATATTTAATTTCAACAGGATATTGTCGTCCTTTACTCTCAACAACCTCTGCGTTTAACATTTTAGAAAGTTCAGGCATATCTAATGTTGCTGACATCACTAAAATTCTCAAATCGGGGCGTAAAACTTCTTGAGCTTCTCTACACAACGCCATTGCTACATCTGCATGTATGCTTCTTTCATGAAACTCATCAAAAACAACCAAGCCTACACCTTCTAGTCCATTATCTTGATGAATCATTCTGGTTAGAATTCCTTCTGTAACAACTTCTAACTTTGTTTTATTGCTAATTCTATTTTCAAAACGAATTCGATAA
Source organism: uncultured Flavobacteriales bacterium (assembly GCA_963977515.1). GTDB lineage: Bacteria > Bacteroidota > Bacteroidia > Flavobacteriales_E > Vicingaceae > Vicingus. Next base: position 5,120 of record CAXBPN010000148.1, on the reverse strand, counting down.
CCAACAGTTTCGCCAACTCTTTCACCTAATAAATCAGCCATCCGATTAGCAATTGTTTTTGCTGCCAATCGCCTAGGTTCAAGCATGATGATTTTTTGCCCTTTAAGCCAAACATCATTTAATAAAGCTAAAGGTACGAGCGTGCTTTTTCCTGCTCCAGGAGGTGCTTTAACAATAAGTGTAGATGATTTAATTAATCCTTTTTGAATATCAGGAATAACATCTTTTACAGGTAAGTCTATTGAATGATAATCGAAATTCAAGTATAATTATTTCTTATTTCTTCGGTTGTAATTTTTATCGCCTTTGGTTTTTGGCTTTTTGTATTTTTTGGCTAACTCTCTATAATAAGAGCCACCTTGGTTGGTTTTCTTATTCTTTTCTTTCTTTTCATGAAAACCAGCATTCAAGTTTCTCTTTTTTGTATTTCGGTTGAAATTACCTTCAAAATCATCAGGCTGTTCTTCTGGTAATAAATCTTTTGAGATTGCTACTTCACTAGGAAAGTCGATTTGAGGAATTTTGTAATCCATCAATTCTTCAATTTCTGATTTCGCTTCAGCCTCTTTCTCCATATAAAAAAGTATTGTTTTACCTTCTTCTTCTGCACGACCAGTTCTACCAATTCGGTGCATATAATTTTCGGGATAAGTTGGTGTATCAAAATTGATAACATGTGATACTTTATCAAAATCTAACCCTCTGGCAATTATATCGGTAGCTATTAGTACTCGATGTGTTCCTTCATCAAAAGCTTCTACAGATTTAATCCTATAATTTTGAGTTTTATTAGAATGAATGATACTCATGTCATTGCTAAATTCCTCTTCTAAATTGCTAAATAATCTGTCGGCAGTTTTCTTGTTAGATGTAAAAACCAATACCTTACTAAACTCGTCTTTATCTTGTAAAAGATGAGCCAATAAATTTACTTTGGTATAAAAATTTTCTACTGCATAACACTGCTGAGAAATATTGTCAAGTGGTGTTCCGCTTAAAGCGATGGCTATTTTTTGAGGAGCAATAAAAAAGTCATCAATCAATGCATCAATCTCTTCGGTCATTGTTGCCGAAAACATAATGTTTTGCCTTCTTTCTGGTAACAATTCAAAAATATTAGTCAGCTGAACTCTAAAACCTAAATCAAGCATAATATCAACTTCATCAATCACTAACTTTTTTACAGCTTTTAGTTGTAAAGCTCTCGTTAATGTTAAGTCATACAATCTACCCGGAGTACCTACAACAATATCACAACCTTGAGCAACTGCTTCACGTTGAGGATTCATATTAATTCCACCAAATACACCTACAACACGTAAATCCATGTATTTAGAGAACTCTTTAATTCGATCAACTAACTGAATTACTAATTCACGCGTGGGAACTAAAACCAAAATTCGAGGTGTAGTTTGCTTAGAAAATTTTAATTCATCTAATAAAGGAAGCATAAATGCAAATGTTTTCCCAGTACCAGTTTGAGAAATACCCACTACATCTTTACCAGATAAAATAACAGGAAATGCTTCAGCTTGTATAGGTGTTGGTTTTTCAAAACCTAAATCTTCAATTGCATAACGCAAATGTTTAGATAAATTTAACTGCTCAAAGCTATATTCCATTAGTTTATTTTTTTTGCAAAGGTAAGGCATATATTTATCATACTTAACCTTATGTTTATTTCATAAAAAAAGAGATGTGGCTTACATCTCTTTTTAATATTTATTTATGAATTACTTCATTAAGGCATAATTTTCACCTTAACAGCATTCATTCCTTTCATTCCTCTTTCTAACTCAAAAGTAACTTTATCATCTTCTGCAACTTCATCAATCAATCCACTTACATGAACAAAGAATTTCTCTTGAGATTTCATATCTAAAATAAAACCAAAACCTTTTGAGCTATCAAAGAAAGATACTTTTCCTTGTCTTACTTTTTCTTCCTCTTCTTCTTCTTCTCTTTTAGGAACACCTATTTCAATGTTCTCAGCTTTAATTACTCTTTTCTTTTTCGTTGGATCTGGAGGAGTATCTGTTATCATTCCATTTTCATCAACATAAGCAATCATGCTGTCGAAATCTCCTCCTGAAGAATTTGCTTTACGCTCTTCTTTCTTTTCTAATTTATCTTTACGCTTTTTTAAACGTTTTTTTTCTTTTTCTTTCTTGTTGTAGGTTTGTTGAGATTTAGCCATTCGGTAATTAAGTTATTAGAATATTTTTTGCAAAGATAGTTTTTACATTTTAAATTACACTATAATCTTACATATTATTAGCTCTATCACGCTTCTTCAACTATTATTTAAGTCTTATATTCGATAAAACATTAACTTTTCTTAACTATTATTAACAAGGGGTAACATTTAAGGAGTAAACTATTTTTTACTTTTACTCCATACCTAAAAATAAAAACTATGAAAAAAATTACTTTATCACTTGCTATCCTTGCTCTAGTAGCAACATCAAACGAATCATTTGCTCAGTCTCATGAAGTAAAAAAAGAAGTTAACCTTGAAGATGAAAATGGAGTTAAAACTTTAACAATTAAAACTACAACTGACGGAAATACTTCAACTGAAGTTTATACTGGATCAGAAGCTGATGCTAAAATTGCTGAACTTGAAAAAGAAAAATCAGGAACAACCAAAACAATGGTAATTGGTGATGATGGTAAACAACACATGAAAGTTGAAAAACGAGTAGTGATAAAAGAAGAAATTGAAGAAGACGAAAACTAAAAAAAAAGCCACTTTAAAAGTGGCTTTTTTTATTTCTATTTCTTAGCAGGACTTAACATTTCTGTTGCTTCCATCACTATCATCTTTGCATTATTATCGTAAGCAAAAACTAAGTTCTTTAAAGAACTTAGTTTTTGGTTGGGAACGACAATAAAAATAATGTCTTTGTTTTCACTTAACGCTAAATCACTGCCCTTTACAATTGTACCAGAAATATGTAAAGCCTCATCAATAAGTGTACTTAATTCAGATAAATTTTTAGCAGAAGAAATGTGCACTATTTTTTCACTTTGACGACCAGTAAGTATAGTATCTATTAGTTTTGAAGCTGCAAAAATGCTAATCATACTCCATAAAGCTAACTCTATACTTTTAAATACTACACCAGCTAAGATAACTACAATTGCATCTAAAAAAAGGATAACATTTCCAGTTTTCATATTTGTTTTTGATGTAACAATTTTTGCAATAATAGTTCCTCCTCCTGCTGACGCTCCACCTTTAAAAATTAACCCTAATCCGATTCCAATTGTTACACCTCCGTAAAGTGTTGCCAATAAAGGTTCATTACTTAAGGTTGGCAAATGAATTACTTCTGCTAACAAATCAATAAAAACACCCATTAAAACAATGGTTACAATAGTTTTAATGGCAAAATACTTTCCTAAATACTTAACACTTACTGCCAATAACGGAATGTTAATTAATGCCAATAAAGTACCTGTTGGCAAATCGGTTAAGTAATGAAATATAATAGCTAAACCAGCAGTACCACCTGTAGCAATTTTATTTGGAGCTAAAAAACCAACTACTCCAAAAGCAAGAGAAAAACTACCTACAAATATAAAAATGTAGTTTAAAATTTCTTGTTTAGCATTAATTAATTTCACGTGTTTAAAATTTATTTCGAGGCAAGTTTAGGCAATTCTATATGGATAATAAGTAACATTTGTCATAGATTTAAATCTCTTTTCAATTTTATTATTTTTGAAGAATGAAATTCATAAAAGTTACGCTGCTTATAACCATACTAATTAGTCTTATAGGTTGTGAAGACCAACCAAAAGAAACTGTTCCGACTAAAAAAGTTGTAAAAAAGGTTATTCCTGAAAAAATTGAAAAGGTAATTGAAGATTTACCAGATTTGATAACCAATGAAAATGTAACCGAAAAACTATTAGCCTACGGTAAAGAAAACCCTGAAACGGTTTTAGACATTTACACCACTTACGGAAAGCTAAGAGTTAAACTATACAAAGACACCCCTTTGCATCGAGCAAACTTTGTAATGTTAGCTAAAAAAGGATTTTTTAAAGGTTCTGTTTTTACTCGTGCTGTTCAGCATTTTATAGCACAAGGTGGAGGAACTTCTCGAAAAGAGCAAGTTGAAGTTAAAAGAGGAATTGGGAGTTATACCATTCCTAGTGAAATTAAAAGAAACAGAATACATAAAAGAGGAACTTTAGGAGCTGCAAGAGGTTATTTAAATAATCCTGATAAACGTTCTGATCCTTATGCCTTTTATTTTGTTGAAGGAATGAAATACAAAAAGGAATTGTTAAAGCATTACGAAATGCAAAACAATTATACCTACAATCAAACTCAAATTGATTATTACACTAAAAATCCTGGTGCTGCTCATATTGATGGAGAACATACTGTTTTTGGAGAAATTATAAGTGGTTATAGTGTTGTACCAAAAATTACCGTTGTAGAAACGGATTCAAGAGAATGGCCAAGAACAGATATTTTTATTGATTCGGTTGTGGTTATAAAGTAACTCGTTGCGGAAGTAGCGGAGCGGATATCCGCAATCTTTTTGTTAATGGTGAGATTCCGGATAAATGTTTCGTACCTCACATTTTCCGGAATGACGATGTTGGGAAAAACCGCAAGGACGAAGATTATTCATCTTCATCTGCCTTCGATAAATCTAAATCTCTCAATTTTGGGAAAACAAAACCAGAGGTAGCAACTATTACACAAGTCATAATACCACCAAATAGTACCGCATTAACAGTCCCAAATAGTTTAGCAGTTAAGCCACTTTCAAAAGCCCCTAATTCATTTGAAGAACCTACAAACATAGAATTAACCGAAGCTACTCTACCTCTCATGTTATCAGGCGTTTTTAATTGTAAAATGGTTTGACGAATAACAACAGAAACTCCATCAAAAATACCGCTAAAGAATAATGCAATTAACGAAAGTATAAACCATTCTGAGTATCCAAAGACGATAATACTCAAACCAAATCCAAAAATGGCAAGCAATAGTTTAACTCCTGCTTTTACTGTAATTGGGAAATAAGCAATAGTAATTATCGTTAAGAAAGAACCAATTGCCGGTGCTGCTCTTAAAAAACCAAAACCAGTAGGCC
>CAXBPN010000147.1:0-6755 GCA_963977515.1 uncultured Flavobacteriales bacterium | reverse complement strand
GATGAGTCAAAAAAAGATTAAAAATGCATTAGTATCAGTTTTTCATAAAGATAACTTAGCGCCAATTATTCAGGAATTGAATAAGCAAGGTGTTAAATTATTTTCTACAGGTGGAACTCAAAAATTTATTGAAGATTTAAATATCGAAGTTACACCTGTTGAAAGCTTAACTTCTTACCCTTCAATTTTAGGTGGTAGAGTTAAAACATTACATCCTAAAGTTTTTGGAGGTATTTTAGGTAGAAGAGAATTAGATTCAGACGTTGCTCAACTTGAAGAATATGAAATACCTGAGATTGATTTAGTAATTGTTGATTTGTATCCTTTTGAGGACACTGTAGCTTCTGGAGCACCAGAACAAGACATTATTGAAAAAATTGATATAGGTGGAATTTCTTTAATTCGTGCTGCAGCAAAAAACTTTAAAGATGTATTGATTGTTTCTTCAAGAGAGCAATATACAGATGTACTTGCTTTACTGCAAAAAAATAATGGAACAACAGAATTAATAGATAGAAAGCATTTAGCAAAATTGGCTTTTAATGTTTCTTCTCATTACGATACAGCTATTTTTAACTGGTTTAATAACGAAGAAGAAAAATATTTCAAACAAAGTATCACTAAATCTCAAGTGTTGCGATATGGAGAAAACCCTCATCAAGAAGGTGTTTTTTATGGCGATTTAGATGCAATGTTTGATAAGTTACACGGAAAAGAATTGTCTTACAATAACTTATTGGATGTTGATGCAGCTGTAAATCTGATTTCAGAATTTTCTGCTGATAAAGCAACTTTTGCGATTCTAAAACACAACAATGCTTGTGGATTAGCAACGCGAGATAATTTATTGGATGCTTATAAAGATGCGTTGGCTGGTGATCCAGTTTCTGCTTTTGGAGGAATATTAATTAGCAATCAAAAAATTAACAAAGCAACAGCTGAAGAAATTCATGAATTGTTTTGTGAAGTTGTAATTGCTCCGGGATATGATGCAGATGCATTAGAAATTTTAAAAGGGAAAAAGAACAGAGTTATTTTGGTTCAAAAGCCTGTTGAATTAGCAATAAAACAATTTAGAACAATCTTAAATGGTGTTTTAGAACAAGACAAAGATTTGAAAACGGCTAATCAAAATAACTTTACAACAGTTACCAAAAAGTCGCCAACAACGCAAGAAATAAAAGATTTAGAGTTTGCTAATAAATTGGTGAAACATACAAAATCGAATACTATCGTTTTTGCTAAAAACGAAGCACTTATATCAAGTGGTACGGGTCAAACATCAAGAGTTGATGCCTTAAAGCAAGCAATAGTTAAAGCAAATGCTTTTGGCTTTGATTTAAAAGGTTCGGTAATGGCTTCAGATGCTTTTTTCCCTTTTCCTGATTGTGTAGAGATAGCAAAAAATGCTGGTATTACTGCTGTTGTCCAGCCTGGAGGCTCAATAAAAGATAAAGAATCTATTGATTATTGTGATGCAAATGATATGGCAATGGTAACAACAGGAATTAGACATTTTAGACATTAAACTTAATCAACAAAATGCTGTTTATCTTTTCTTTAGTTAAAAGATAGATGTACATTTTTTAATCATAAATTTATTACCTTATTAAACGAACTATATAATATTCACGAATGGGATTATTCAGCTTTTTAACACAAGAAATTGCCATCGACCTTGGTACTGCAAACACACTTATCATACACAACGATAAAGTGGTTGTTGATGAACCTTCAATTGTTGCAAAAGACAGGATGTCGGGCAAAATTATTGCTGTTGGTAAAAAAGCAATGCAAATGCACGGAAAAACCCATGAGGATATTAAAACTATTCGGCCATTAAAAGATGGTGTGATTGCTGATTTTGATGCTGCTGAGCATATGATTAGAGGGATGATTAAAATGATTAACCCTAAAAAGCAATTGTTTACACCTTCTTTAAAAATGGTGATTTGTATTCCTTCGGGAATTACTGAGGTTGAAAAACGTGCGGTAAAAGATTCAGCAGAGCACGCTGGAGGAAAAGAGGTTTATTTAATACACGAGCCAATGGCAGCAGCAATTGGTATTGGTATTGATGTGTTAGAGCCAATGGGAAATATGATTATTGATATAGGTGGAGGTACTTCTGAGATTGCGGTAATTGCATTGGGAGGTATTGTTTGTGATAAATCAATTCGTGTTGCTGGAGATGATTTTACCAACGATATTGTTGACTACATGAGAAGACAACACAACTTATTGATTGGAGAGCGTTCGGCAGAGCAAATTAAAATAGAATGTGGTTCAGCTTTAACGGAATTAGAAAACCCACCAGAAGATTATGCCGTTCAAGGTAGAGATTTAATGACAGGAACACCAAAAGAAATTACCGTTTCATATAGTGAAATTGCTCATGCTTTAGATAAGTCTATTGCTAAAATAGAAGAGGCAGTTTTAAGTGCACTTGAAATGACACCTCCAGAATTATCAGCCGACATCTATAAAACAGGTCTTTATTTAGCTGGCGGTGGTTCGATGTTAAGAGGGTTGGATAAGCGAATTTCATTAAAAACGAAACTACCAGTTCACATTGCGGAAGACCCATTGAGAGCGGTAGCAAGAGGAACAGGAATTGCATTGAAAAACATACACAAACTGCCTTTCTTGATTAAGTAATTAATCAAAACAAATTAAATTAGAATGAGGAATTTACTTCGGTTTTTAACCAAAAATTCATTTATTTTCCTTTTTGTTATTCTTGAGGTTATTGCTTTTGGAATGCTCGTTCAAAATAATAATTACCAGAACTCTAAGTTTTTTAATTCTTCTAATTTTTTGGTGGGTAATCTATACTCAACTGTAAATAACTTTAACGATTATTTTCATTTAAAAGAAGATAACCAAATTTTAGCCGAGCAGAATGCTAAACTTCAATCCACTAATGTTTCATCATTTATGAAAGTGTTTGGACGATTAGTTCAAATTAAAGATACGACTTACCTTCAAAATTATGTGTATAGTTCGGCTAAGGTTATTAATAACTCTACCAATAAACGCCAAAATTATATTACCTTAGATAAAGGAGGAATAAATGGAATAAAACCAGAAATGGGTGTTATTTCATCCAAAGGAGTTGTGGGAATTGTAAAAAATGTATCAGGACATTTTAGTTCTGTGATGTCAGTTTTACACGAAAAAAATAAGTTGAGTGCTAAGATTAAAAAATCAGGATATTTTGGTTCGTTGGTTTGGGGTAACAACAATTATAGAATTGCCGACTTAAAAGATATTCCAAATCATGTAAAATTAGCAATAGGAGATACTATTGTTACAAGTGGATTTTCTTCAATATTTCCAGAAAACATTTTAATAGGAACAGTTAAGGAATTTGATTTGCCCGAAGGAAATAATTTTTATAACATTAAAGTTGAATTTGCTGAAGATTATAAAAAAATATCTCATGTGTATATTATTCGGTCGTTATTAAAAGAAGAAAAAGAAACACTCGAATCCCAAAATAAAGAAGGAGAATGATAAGAGATATAATAAAATATACAATCATTTTTATTCTATTGGTATTAACCCAAGGACTGATTTTGAATAATATAGAAATGGGGGGGTATATAAATCCTTATTTATATGTGTTGTTGATTTTGTTGTTGCCATTTGAAATGCCAGCATGGGTTGGTTTATTGGTAGCTTTTGTATTGGGTATTTCAATCGATATTTTTACGAGTACATTGGGAATACATACTTCTGCAACACTATTTATGGCTTTTTCTAGGAAATATGTTTTAAAATTGATGGCACCAAGAGGTGGTTATGAATTTGGCACCGAGCCACAAATTCAGTACATGGGACTATCTTGGTTTTTAACTTATGCCGGAATATTGGTTTTGTTACATCATACTTTTTTATTCTTTATAGAATCATTTACTTTTTCACATTTCTTCTCAACTTTAGGGAGAGTGTTGTTAAGTTCAATTTTTACCATTCTTCTAATTTGTATCACTCAACTTTTTAGTTATAAATCAGGCAAAAGAAAATGAGTTACAGCAATCTTTCCAATAGAAAATTTACAATTGGTTTGATTTTCCTTGTAATCGGATTTATTTTCTTAATTCGTTTGTTTTATGTTCAGGTGCTTAACGATAAATATAAGTTAGATTCTGATCATAATGTTTTAAGAGAAATTATTCAATATCCAGCTAGAGGGTTAATTTATGACCGTAATGGATTGTTGTTGGTATATAACGAGGCAGCTTACGATTTAATGATTATTCCAAAACAAATGGAGGAAATGGATACTCTTGATTTCTGTGAGTTGCTTGGAATTTCAAAAGAAGATTTTATAAAAAAATATACGAAAGCAAGAGATTATTCTCGTTATAAACCTTCTGTTTTTGAGAAAGAAATTTCCTCTGAGGAGTATGCGAAAATTCAAGAGAAACTATACGAATATCCTGGGTTTTTTGTTCAAACTAGAACATTAAGGAAATATCCTAGAAAAAGTGCAGCTCATATTTTAGGGTATATTGGAGAGGTTAATCAATCTGATATAGAAAAGAATAAGTATTATAAATCTGGCGATTACATTGGTAAAAGTGGTATTGAACTTTCTTATGAAGAATTGTTAAGAGGTAAAAGAGGTGTAAAGCGAATTTTAGTTGATGTTCACAATCGAGAGAAAGGTAGTTTTAATGGAGGATTGTCTGATACAATGGCAGTTACTGGGCAAACTATTTATACAACAATAGATGCTCAATTACAAGAGTATGGAGAGTTGTTAATGGGCAATAAAAAAGGAAGTATTGTGGCTATAGAACCACAAACAGGAGAGATTTTAGCATTAGTTTCAGCTCCAGCTTATGACCCCAATAAATTGGTGGGTAGAGATGTGAAAAAAAACTATCCAATTTTATTAAATGATGAGGTAAAGCCATTATTTAATAGAGCTTTAATGGCAAGTTATCCTCCCGGATCGACATTTAAAACCATTCAAGCTTTAATTGGATTACAGGAAGGTGTTATTACAGAAGATTTTGGGGTGGTGTGTAATAAAATAATAGGATGTCATAATCATCCCTCAGCACAAAATGTGTCTCAATCAATAAAAATGTCATGTAATCCGTATTACTACTACCTGTTTAAACGAATATTAATGCAAGGAAAATCGAAAAGCATTTTTAAAGACAGTGAAATAGGGCTGGCAAACTGGAATTTAAAAGTGAAAAAATTTGGTTTAGGAGTAAGGCTTCAAACAGATTTACCAGCAATAAAAAGTGGGTATATTCCTGATGTAAAATTTTATAATAAATGGTATGGCGAAGGTCGTTGGGCATTTAGCACAATTTATTCATTAAGTATTGGACAAGGAGAAATTGGTGTAATTCCTTTGCAGATGGCAAATTTAGCTGCAATAATTTCAAATAGAGGTTACTATTATAGCCCACATTTAATTAAGGAAATAAAAGATCAAGATACAATTCCATCTATTTTTAGAATAAAGAATGAAGTAGGTGTTGATGCAAAATATTTTAATCCAATTGTGGAAGGAATGCAACGTGTTGTTGAGGAGGCTGGAGGTACAGCAAGAAGAGCTAGAATTGATAGTGTTGAAGTTTGCGGTAAGACTGGGACAGCTCAAAACCCACATGGTGAAGATCATTCTATTTTTATGGCTTTTGCACCTAAAAACAACCCAAAAATTGCAATAGCAGTTTACATTGAAAATGCAGGTTTTGGAGGGACATGGGCTGCACCAATAGCAAGCTTAATGATGGAAAAATATTTACACGATACAATTGCCAACCCTTTGAAAGAGAAACGAATTTTAGAAGCTAACTTAATGGACGTTGTACAAAAGAAATGAGAAACCAACGGAACATATTTGCAAATGTAGATTGGGCAACAATTATAATTTATTTAGTGTTGGTGCTGATAGGGTGGATTAATATTTATGCTGCTGTCTATAATGAAGAACATCACAGTATTTTTGATATTTCACAACGTTACGGCAAGCAATTGCTCTGGATAGGGTTGGCTTTAGTTATTGCGTTTATTATATTACTGTTTGAAGGTCATTTTTTTACCACATTTGCCTATCCCATTTATGGTGTTGTTTTGTTAATGTTGGTTGCTGTTTTGTTGGTGGGTTCTGATATTAAAGGAGCACGATCGTGGTTTAAAATAGGCAGTTTTGCTATACAACCATCTGAGTTTGCAAAATTTGCAACTGGTCTAGCTCTTGCTAAATATTTATCTACACTAAATATTAAAATGCAAGATATTAAAACCAAAGTGATTGCTACGGTAATTATTGGTATTCCAGCAGTTTTTATATTATTACAAAACGATACAGGGTCAACATTAGTTTATGCTTCTTTTGTATTTGTTTTATATCGTGAAGGGTTGTCGGGTAATATTTTATTAATTGGATTATATACTGCTTTTCTTTTTGTACTTTCTTTATTGTTAAGAATAAATGACTTTACTTTTTTCGAGAATATTGTACTAAGTGGCGATGTGCTGTTGATGATAGGGTTAGCAATAATTGCGGGACTTATTATTTACAATACCAAAAAAGTTAAAAAAATGTGGTTGGTTGTTTCTACAGCTTTAATTCTTTCTGTAGGTTTAATTTATAGTGTCGATTATATTTTTGAAAACGTTTTAGAACCCCATCAATCAAAAAGAATTAATGTTTTATTAGGGATTGAATCTGATCCTCATGGAGCTGGATATAATGTAAATCAATCGTTAATAGCTATTGG
>CAXBPN010000146.1:0-6789 GCA_963977515.1 uncultured Flavobacteriales bacterium | reverse complement strand
TTTTTCCTAAATGAACTCCATCAGCATCACAATGAATAGCCACCTCAACATTATCATTGATAATTAATTTAGCGTCATACAAATCACAAATTACCCGTGCTTCTTTTGCAAGGTTTAGATAATCATCCAAAGAGGTTTCTTTTACCCTAAGTTGTATCCATTTTACACCAGCAATACAAGCTTCTTTAACACAATCTATGTGTGATAAAGTTGCTGTTTGTTGCGTTATGTATTGTAGTTTTTCAATCATTTTTTCTAGTAGTTAAGTTTTCAGAATTTGAGGAGTTAACAAAATTATTTTCGGACATCATAACTTCTTCATTCTCATACTCTATGATAACCTAATAATTCTTTAGAACTCGCTAAATATTTTTCGATGTACCTTTTACTTCTTAAACTTCCTTTAAGCATAGAAAATCCATTTGCCAAATTAGCAGTTAGTGCCGATGAAAAAACACACCCCGAACCATGTTTAGAATAAATTGGTTTATTATTTCTTGGATTGAAAGAATATCTCTTATCCTCAAAAAACAAATAATCTTTTCCTGTGTTTTCTTGATTATGACCTCCTTTTAAATACACTATTGACAATTTACTCATTTCCGCGGCTCCTTTCATTGCATCTTCATTTCCTGACAATCGTTTCACCTCATCCCAATTAGGAGTAATCAAATAAATTTCTTTTAATACTTCCTTTAATTCAGATAACTCGTGTTGAAAATCAAAACCTGCACTTGCCGATAAAATTGGATCCCATATTAATTGACAATTGGCAATTGGCAATTTTTTAATTATTCTTTTAAGAAACTCTAATGATGGAATCAGTCCAATTTTTACATATTCAAATTGATGTTGTTTTAATAGTACATCCAATTGAGCAAAAACCTCTTCTTCATTTATCCAATTCGGGGATAGAAACTCTTCTTCATTTTGAATAGTATTGGCAGTATTGACTGCAAAACCCAAACAACGATGTGCTTCAAAAGTTTTAACATCTGCTAAAACTCCTGCTCCGCCACTTGGATCAAATCCTGCTATGGTTAATATTTTTGGTCTTTTTTTCAATTTTTTCAATTTTCCGTCATTACGAGGGACGAAGCAATCTTAACATTGAGATTGCTTCACTTCGCTACTCTGCGTTCGCAATGACGTATTTATTCCAAACACTACCTAAAAAAGCTCCTCCATCAAATCCTAATTCTAAAACTTCTGAATAGTTTTCTTCCATAATGCCTCCTAAAGCAATTACTTTAATTTTTCTATCTTTTTTTAAGAATTGTTTTAATTCCTTTTTGTCAAATTTTGCTGTATATCCTTCTTTTGAGATGCTATTATAAATAGGGCTTAAAAAGCAATACTCTTCGACTCCGCTCAGGGTGACATTCTTATTAAAATTTTCTACCTCCTTAAAAGAATGACAAGAACCTTTAAAATTTTGATGTAAAACCGTTTTGCTCTTCACTTCATCATTCAATTCATTTAGCAACTTTTCTGTCTCTTTAGTACTCCAACTTGGTTTTCTTAAATGGAAAATATCCCAATTGCCAGAAGTCATTAATTCGTTAATTAAAAAAACTTCATTTTCAATTTTTGTTGGGTATGAGAAAAGGATTTTCATTTTAACACACCCCTAACCCCTCTCAAGAGGGGAATTGATTGAGTAACAATTCATCATTTTAAAGATAAACCTCATTCCCTTTCTCATTAAACTCTTTCGATTTTTCTTTCATTCCTGCTTCTAAAGCAGCTTGTTCATCCAAATCTTTTTTGGCTGCAAAATTTCTTACTTCTTGTGAAATTTTCATCGAACAGAAATTTGGTCCACACATCGAACAGAAATGAGCAATTTTAGCTCCTTCAGCTGGCAATGTTTCATCATGATATTCACGAGCAGTATCGGGGTCTAACGACAAATTAAATTGATCGTTCCATCTAAATTCAAAACGTGCTTTACTCAACGCATTATCTCTTATTTGTGCTCCAGGAAATCCTTTTGCTAAATCTGCCGCATGAGCAGCCAACTTATAAGTAATTACTCCTGTTTTTACATCATTTCTATCCGGTAAACCTAAATGCTCTTTTGGCGTTACATAACATAACATGGCACATCCGTACCACCCTATTTGTGCTGCTCCTATTCCAGAAGTAATGTGATCATATCCTGGTGCAATATCGGTAGTTAATGGTCCTAATGTGTAAAAAGGAGCTTCAAAACATTCTTGTAATTGCTTCTCCATATTTTCTTTAATCATGTGCATTGGCACGTGACCTGGCCCTTCTATCATTACTTGCACATCATGTGCCCAAGCAATTTTAGTTAACTCTCCTAGTGTTTTTAACTCAGCAAATTGTGCTTCATCATTGGCATCAGCAATACTTCCTGGTCTTAATCCATCTCCTAAAGAAAAAGCCACATCATAAGCCTTCATTATCTGACAAATATCTTCAAAGTGAGTATATAAGAAACTTTCTTTATGGTGTGCTAAACACCACTTTGCCATAATAGAACCTCCACGAGAAACAATTCCTGTAACCCGTTTAGCAGTCATAGGTACATATCTTAACAATACACCTGCATGAATCGTAAAATAATCTACTCCTTGCTCTGCTTGCTCAATTAAGGTGTCTCTAAAAATTTCCCAAGTTAAATCTTCCGCCTTACCATTTACTTTTTCTAACGCTTGGTAAATTGGCACTGTTCCTATTGGCACTGGTGAATTTCTAATAATCCACTCTCTTGTTTCATGAATGTTATCCCCAGTAGATAAGTCCATAATATTATCTGCTCCCCAACGACAAGCCCAAACTGCTTTTTCAACTTCTTCTTCAATACTAGATGTTATCGCACTGTTTCCAATGTTTGCATTAATTTTTACTAAAAAATTTCTACCAATAATCATTGGCTCACTTTCTGGATGATTAATGTTGCTCGGAATAATTGCTCTACCAGCAGCTACTTCATCTCGTACAAACGCTGGGGTAATTTCTTTAACAGGAATGCTTGCTCCAAAGCTATTTCCTTGATGTTGTCCAACGGTGTCTTTGTATTCTTGTAATTTTTGGTTTTCACGAATGGCAATGTATTCCATTTCTGGAGTAATAATTCCTTTTCGAGCATAATGTATTTGAGTAACATTTCTACCTTCTTTAGCTTTTAATGGTTTTTTAACATGCTCAAAACGTAAATAATCTATATCTGAATTCGTTAACCTTTCCTTACCATAATCAGATGAAATATCTTCTAATTGCTCTACATCTCCACGGTCTAAAATCCATTGTTGACGAATGGGAGCTATTCCTTTTTTTACATCAATTTCAATGTTTTCATCTGTATAAGGACCAGAAGTATCATAAACTGTTACAGGAGCATTTTTAGTAGTTGTTCCATTAAATTTATCGATGGTATCTTCAAGGCTAATTTCACGCATTGCAACTTCAATGTTGTGAATTTTTCCTTTTACATAGATTTTTTTTGATGCAGGAAATGGTGTTCTTGTCACTTTATCCTGACTTGGAATTTTGTCTTTTTTCATAAGCCCCTCTTTTATTCTCCCCAAAGGGGAGAGTTCGTTATTAATTAATATTTTAATTTCTTTTTACTCACCCCTGCCCCCTCTCAAGAAGGGAACTCCTTCCCTTTGGGAAGGTTTGAATGGGCTTTCACCCACCTTGTGTGGCAGTAATTATCATAATATTATCGTTTGCTTTAATTAAAGTTGTTGACCATTCTGATTTTGTAACTACAGCACTATTTAATGCTACGGCAATCCCTTTGCTAGAAATATTTTGCAGATTAATTAATACCTCAATTGACATTGAGTTTTTTAATTCTATGGTTTTATTATTTAGTTGAATATTCATTTTTATTTTCATTCAACTTTAGGAATCAATAAGAGAGAACCCTCCTATTCAGAAACTTTTCCCTTCGGTTGCATTACCAACATCAGGTTAAAAGGGTATAATCTCAGTCAACACTCAGGAAAAAGTTAAAAGTTTATAAAGTTAAAAGTGATGTACTTTGAACTTTTACTTTCTACTTTATAACTGAGCTTGACACCCCTAAAGCGTTTCAAAAGTAGTTATAAATAAGAAAGGCTGCTCAAATTGAGCAGCCTTTTTATTAACATAATTTCAACCTGTTAAGCTACACTTAATGGTTCTAAAATACTATTTAATAATGCACTTGGTCTCATTGCTTTAGCTACTAAATCCTCATTTGCAAAATAATAACCACCTATATTTTGAGGTTTTCCTTGAGCTGCAATTAATTCTTGATTAATAACCGTTTCATTTGTCCTCAATGCTTCTGCTATCGGCATAAATTCTGCTTTTAACTCAGCATTATCATTTTGAGCAGCTAATGCTTCTGCCCAATACATTGCTAAATAAAAATGAGAACCTCTATTGTCTATTTGTCCTATTTTACGAGCTGGCGATTTATCATTCTCTAAAAACTTTTCCGTTGCTGCATCTAAAGCATCTGCTAAAACTTGTGCTTTTGAATTATTTCTGGTTGTAGCAACATGCTCTAATGATACTGCTAAAGCTAAAAACTCTCCTAAAGAATCCCAACGCAAATAACCTTCTTCCACAAATTGTTGAACATGCTTTGGAGCAGAACCTCCAGCACCAGTTTCGAATAAACCTCCACCAGCCATTAAAGGCACAATCGATAACATTTTTGCAGAAGTTCCTAATTCTAAAATCGGGAATAAATCAGTCAAATAATCTCTCAATACATTTCCTGTTACTGAAATCGTATCTTTTCCAGCTTTCACTCTATCTAAAGTATAAGTTGTAGCTGCGTCTGGATTTTTAATTAAAATTTCTAATCCTGATGTATCGTGGTTTGGTAAATATGTTTTTACCTTTTTAATTATTCCTCTGTCATGAGCTCTATTTTCATCTAACCAAAATACCGCAGGAACTCCAGTTGCTCTTGCTCTGCTCACTGCTAATTTTACCCAATCTTGAATTGGAGCATCTTTCACTTGACACATTCTAAAAATATCTCCTGCTTCAACATTTTGCTCCATTAAAACTGTTCCGTTTGCATCAATTACTTGAACTTTTCCAGCAGCTTCCATTTGGAAAGTTTTATCGTGCGAACCATATTCTTCTGCTTTTTGAGCCATTAAACCAACATTAGGAACTGTTCCCATTGTTGTTGGATCGAAAGCTCCATTCTTTTTACAAAAATCAATTGTAGATTGGTAAATTCCTGCATAACATCTGTCTGGAATAATTGCTTTGGTATCTTGTTGTTGACCAGCTGCATTCCACATTTGACCAGAAGTACGAATCATTGCAGGCATACTTGCGTCAATAATTACATCACTTGGTACATGTAAGTTAGTAATTCCTTTATCAGAATTTACCATTGCTACCGCAGGTTTCGATTTATACAATTCATCAATTGCAGCTTTTATTTCCGCTTCTTTAGTATGCCCTGCTATTTTTGCATAAACATCACCAAAACCATTACTTGTATTTACACCTAACTCAGCAAATAAATCGGCGTACTTATCAAAAATTTCTTTATAAAAAACCTCTACTACTGCTCCAAAAATAATTGGGTCAGAAACTTTCATCATTGTTGCTTTCATGTGTACAGAAAACAACACTCCTTTTGCTTTTGCATCTTCAACCTCTTTTGCAATAAAAGATTTTAAAGATTTTAGACTTAATGCAGAGCTATCAATAATTTCGCCAGCTAAAAGTGATGTTGATGCTTTTAATGTTTTTGTAAAACCATCATCCCCAACAAATTCAATTTTCACATCCGTTGCATTAGCAACAGTAACCGATTTTTCACTTCCATAAAAATCGTTAGCACTCATACTCGCTACATGTGTTTTTGAATCAGCACTCCAAGCACCCATTGAATGTGGATGTTGTTTTGCATAATTTTTTACTGCTTTTGGAGCTCTCCTATCAGAGTTTCCTTCACGTAAAACAGGATTTACTGCAGATCCTAACACCTTAGCATATTTTGCTTTAGTAGCATCATTACCAGGATAATCTGGAATAGCATAGCCTTTTTCTTGTAATTCTTTAATCGCTTCAACTAATTGAGGCACTGATGCTGAAATATTTGGCAACTTAATAATATTTGCTTCAGGGGTTTTAGCTAAAGCTCCTAATTCAGCCAAAGCATCATTTACTTGCTGGTTAGTTGGTAAAACATCAGCAAAATTTGCTAATATCCTAGCCGCCAATGAAATGTCTTTTGGTTCAACCTCTATATTTGAAGAAGCTGTAAAAGCCTTTACAATTGGAAGGAAAGAATATGTGGCTAAAGCCGGAGCTTCATCAGTTTTTGTGTAAAATATTTTTGATTTTTCTGCCATTTGATGCTATTTTAATAGTGAAAATAATGTTCTGTATTCTGATTGCGAAGCTACTTATTTTAAGCCTTTTATTCAAGAGAATAACAAGGTAAATTCTAAGTATTTTATCTTACTTTTGTGGTGAGAAATTTCTCATTCAAAAAAGAGTAAAAATTATTCACAATTATTTGTTTGAATATTAAAATAAATTTTACGTAATTTGCACTCCTCAAAATTTAAAGAGATAAGATATGTCAAAAGTTTGTCAAATAACAGGAAAGAAAGTAATTACAGGTAATAATGTATCTCACTCTAAGAGAAGAACGAAAAGAAAATTTTACCCAAACTTACAAACTAAAAAATTCTTTATTCCAGAAGAAGATAAGTGGATTACACTTAAAGTTTCTAACGCAGCATTAAGAACTATTGATAAAAATGGTATTACTGCTACAATGAAAGA
>CAXBPN010000145.1:0-6803 GCA_963977515.1 uncultured Flavobacteriales bacterium | reverse complement strand
TTTATTATAAATGGAAACTGATTAGAAAAGGCAGTTCTATTCGAGAAGTAAATATTGAATTTACTAGCTTTTGCAATTTAAGATGTTCATTCTGTTCTTTAGATCACGAAAAACCTAAAGTTAAAATGACACCGGAATTATTAGATAAGTTTTTTGATAACTTAGTAAATGATGGACGATTTAAGAAGGTAGAAGTTATTCACTTACATAACGGAGGAGAGACTTTACTTAACCCACAAATTAAAGAATTGTTAGGTGTTATTAAGAAGTACAAAGATATTGTTTTGGATAGGGGATTAAAGTTTCCTACAGTGTATTTATTGACTAACGGAACCCCTTTAACTGAAAAAAAGACTGTAGAAATAATAACGAGTGGAGCTGTTGATGTGATGGAGTTTAGCATGGATGGTGGTAGTCCTCAGCGATTTGAAGAAATGCGGATTAAAGCCAAATGGGAGTTGTTTTATAAGAATATTAAATTCTTTTGTGATGAAAATAAACAAGCAGGGAATAAAATCAAGACCAATATCATATCAGTAATTGATTCTAATCGTCCATTAAAAACAGACTGGATGGACAAGCAATTTGTTGAAGTCTTAGAAATGGTTGACAATTATGAATTAAGACATCCTCATACTTGGGCTGGAGAGGTTGATATAGAAGGAGATTCATCAAATAATAAAAGTAAGCCTCATAAAATTGGTTGCGGGTTATTAATGAATCAATTGGTTTTTTTGCCAGATGGAAATGTAACGGTTTGTTGTGTTGATTTAAATGGAAAAGGTATAGTTGGTAATATTAAGGACAATAGTCTTTTTGATATTTATTACTCTCCCAAAAGAACAAAATGGTTAGAGTTAATGTTTAAAGGCAGAAAATCAGAAATAGATTTGTGTAAAAATTGCGATACCTTTTAAATAAACCCAATTTTATCCCTTTATAACTTTTTATGACATCGAGAAGACGTTAAATTACAATCACATACTTTTTTTATAACACATTAAAATTTAATTTAGCTGCATGGACTTAACAAACAAAGTGGTGTGGGTAACAGGAGCATCTTCAGGTATTGGAGAGGCAATTTGTTATGAATTGATGAAGTATAATTGTAAAGTTATATTGTCGGCTAGAAGAGAAAGTGAATTGTTAAGAGTGAAGAAAGAGATGAAAATTAGTGAGGAAGATGTACTGATTTTACCAATAGATCTTGAAAAAACTAAAGAAGCAGAAAGTTGGACAACTAAAGTAATGGAGAGGTTTGGAAGAATGGATGTTTTAATTAATAATGGAGGAATAAGTCAGAAGAGTTTGGTAGAAGAAACAACAGAAGAGGTGGAACGTAAGGTAATGGAAATAAATTATTTTGGAAATGTAGCTTTAGCTAAAGCAGTAGCTAAAATAATGAAACAACAACAATCAGGTAAAATTGTAGTGACAACAAGTATTCTAGGGAAATTTGGATTGCCTTTTCATTCCACTTATGCAGCTTCTAAACACGCTTTATATGGTTTTTATGATTCATTTCGTTTGGAGTTAAAAAAAGATAATGTTTCTGTATTATTGGTTGCTCCAGGGTTTATAAATACTAATGTTGCTTTAAACTCAATTACTGGAGATGGTTCGACTTTAAATGAAGATAGCCCAGCCCAAATTAATGGAATGAAAACAACTATTTTTGCACGCAAATTAGTTGGGGCAATAAGAAACGATAGGAATCATATATACATTGGAAGTAAAGAATTATTGTCAATCCCTTTTAAAACTTTTTTCCCAAATTTGTTTTATTCAATAATGTTAAAACTGAGTAAGGGAAAATAGATGAAGTTGATGGGTCAATTAAGAGTAATTGTTGTACTATTTGTAGTGGCAGTTTTATTTTCTTGTAAAACTATTCCAGTTATTAAATCCCCAGACTTGGTAGGACAACCACCAATAGATACGACTGTTTATAAATCTGCTATTGAACCATCAAATGAAACAATAGCTACATTTTTAACAGAATATTTAAATATAAAATATAAGGATAGAGATTTTAAGAAGTTTATCTATGTGTCTATTAAATACCAAAAACTATATTTAATAGAAAAAGATAGTGTTCGATTTAAATTTTCAATCTCATCTGCAAAATTAGGTATTGGTAATCAGCAAAACAGTATGAAAACTCCAATAGGATTACATACCATAAAACATAAATATGGAGATGGGGTTCCTTTAGCGGGTTTGTTTAAATCTCGTGTTTATGCAGGTAAAATATCTCCAATTTATGCCCAAAAAGTAAAATCGCCAACTGATGATGTTACTACTAGAATAATGTGGTTGCAAGGAGAGGAGCCTGGAATTAATCGAGGAAGAAATATAGATTCTTATAAAAGATACATTTATATTCATGGTACTTCTGAGGAGGGCTACATTGGAGAGCCTGCATCTCATGGGTGTATTCGGATGAAAAATAAAGACGTTATTCATCTTTATAATGAAATTGATGAAGGAACACCAGTTCTCATCCTAAAATATTAAAGACGAGATTTTTATAATTTGGATATATTGAAATAAGATTTTAACCACATAGAACATAATAGTTTTTATCATAATAGTTTTTATACTGTATAAATCTTTTAATTATAAATAGTGAAGCAATAGTTATTTCACGCAAAGCGTGAAAACTATGTTTGTTTTATATAGGTCTTTTCAAGTTCTAAATAAAAACTATGTGTCTATCTGGTTTGATGTTTTTATGTGGTACAGAGGTTAAAGGATTCCTTAAAATATCTTACCTTTAAGGTCTTTAAAAAGTACTATGGATTTTGCCGCTATCTTGTTATTAATAATCGGTCTTGGAATAGGCTTTGCCTTAGGGTGGTTGCTGAAAAAAAGTAAGTCATCAGAAGATGAAAATAACAATGTTAGCGAAGCTTTAAAGCAAGAAATAGCTGTTTTAAAAAGTAGAATTGAAGCTGCCGCTGATAATTACAAAGAGCAAAAACAAAAAATAGATACTTTGTCTTTACAAAAAGACGAATTATTGTCAACTAACGCACAATTGGCAACAAATAACCAAAACGTTGAAGAAAAACTAAAAGAACAAAAGCAAGAAATTGAAAAATTGCAAGAGAAGTTTACCTTGGAATTTGAAAATGTTGCCAATAAGTTATTGAAACAAAATTCAAGTGAATTTGCAGAGTCGAATCAAAAAAGATTGGACGAAATTTTAAAACCTTTACGTGAAAACATCAAAAACTTTGAGCAAAAAGTAGATGACAAATACGAGAAGGAGCTGAAAGAACGAACCTCTTTAATGGAGCAGGTAAAAACCTTATCGGATTTAAACCAGCAAATGCGAACTGATGCTCAAAACTTAACAAAAGCATTAAAAGGAGATTCTAAAACTCAAGGAAATTGGGGGGAATTTATTTTAGAAAAAATATTAGAAAGTTCTGGATTAGTAAAAGACCAAGAATATGTTACCCAACATCATACCACCAATGAAGAAGGAGGTCGAATTTATCCTGACGTGGTAATAAATTTACCTGATGATAAACATATTGTAGTGGATTCTAAAGTTTCGATAACTGCTTATACTAATTATTTGGAAGCAGAAACAGAAGAAGAACAATTGAGTTTGATTAAAGCTCATATTGTATCTGTAAAAAGCCATATCGTTGGATTGAGTGAAAAGAATTATGCAAATGCAGTAGGTATAAATTCACCCGATTTTGTGTTGATGTTTATGCCTTCTGAACCTTCATTTAGTTTTACTTTACAGGCAGATGCAACTTTATACAATTATGCTTGGGATAGAAAAATAGTAATTGTAAGTCCAACTACTTTATTGGCAACATTAAAAACGATTGCTTCGGTTTGGAAGCAAGAAAAACAAACCAAAAATGCACTAGATATAGCTAAACAAAGTGGTGCATTATATGATAAATTTGTGGGCTTTTTAGAAGATTTAGAAAAAATAGAAAGAGGACTTTCAACTGCAAAAGTAGCTTATGATGGAGCAGTAAATAAATTAAAGACAGGCTCGGGTAACATAATACGGAGGGTGGAAGGAATAAAAAAATTAGGAGCAAAAGCTACAAAAAGTATTCCTCAAAGTTTTAATGAGGATGATATAGAATTATTGGAGGATTAATGAAAAGGTTAGCTATAAATACAAAAAAGAAGGTTGTACTAAACTTATTAAAGTTTGTATTTCTTGCTGTGGTTTTATTTGCTTGTAAATCAGGACAAAACACTTCTAATAGAAATGTGGCAGGAATTTATATGCCAGGCATAAACTTAATTGACCCGTTGTATAAAGTGTTTCATAAAAATGATACACTTACTCAATTTTATTTCCGATTAAATGCTGAAAATCTTTTATATACCAAAAAAAGGACAGACACAACTTATACCGCAAATGTTGAGATTACCTATCAGTTAAAAGAAAAAGATCAAAAAGAAATTTTAGACAGTGCAACCTTAAAATTTGTTGACTTTGGTAAAAACAATCAACTAAAATATTTAGACGGAATTATTGAATTGGCTACAAAACCCAATAAAGAGTATGATTTATTAATTATGTTTAACGACATTAATAGAGATAATTATTTAAAGAAAAGAATATATTTTAATCGATTAAATCAATTGAATGCTCAAAATTTTCTACCAACTGACACATTAGGCAATGTGATTTTTAAAAATTATTTTAACATTGGTGATGTAGTTGAATTGAAAAAAAATGAAACAAACAGCAACAATAGCATTACGTTAAAAATTTATAACGTAGATCATGGTATAGCTAAACCGCCTTTTACGGAAAATAATAATGCAATTAAACAAGAGTTTTTACCCGATTCTGTTAAGTTGTTGACTTTTTCTGATAACAATAGCGTTCGATTAAACATTTTGAGTAAAGGCTTATATCACTTTCAATCTTCAGAAATAAATAAAGAAGGACCAACTTTTTATAGTTTTCAAGATAATTTTCCAGCAGTAAAATCAATTGATAATATGATAGCTCCAATGCGTTATATTTCTACAAAAGATGAATACAACAAGTTACTAGAGGCAGAAAACAAAAAGGTGGCAATGGATGAATTTTGGCTAGATATTGCTGGCAGCCCTGAAAGAGCAAGAACTTTAATTAAAGAATATTTTAATCGGGTGGAAAATGCCAATGAGTTTTTTACCTCTTACCTAGAAGGATGGAAAACAGATAGAGGTTTGATTTATTTAATTTATGGTACGCCAACAGTAGTTTATAAGCACAAAGATTATGAAAATTGGATTTATGGAGAAGAAAACAATGTGATGTCGTTAAACTTTGTTTTTTATAAAGTTAAAAACCCAATAACAAATAACGATTATAGTTTAAGTCGTTCGGCAATATACAAAACCACTTGGTACAGAGCTGTTGATACTTGGCGTAGTGGAAGAATTTATTAAGAATAAATGAAAGAAAAAGAAAACATCATATTTGGAGTTCATCCAATAATAGAAGCCATAAAAGCAGGGAAAGAAATTGATAAAATTTACATCCAAAGTGATATAAGCGGACCAGGATTAACAGAACTACGTAAAGCTATAAAACAAGGGAAAGTACCTTTTAGTCATGTGCCAGTTCAAAAATTAAATAAGCATACTAGCGGAAATCATCAAGGTGTGGTAGCTTTTATTTCTCCTATCGAAACACAAGATATTGAAGATATACTACCTCAATTGTTTGAACAAGGTAAAGTGCCATTTATTTTAATATTAGACAGAATTACTGATGTAAGAAACTTTGGGGCAATAGTGAGAACAGCAGAATGTGCGGGAGTTGATGCGATTATTATTCCAAAAAGAGAATCAGCACAAATAAATGAGGATGCTATAAAAACTTCTACAGGGGCAATTTTTAGAGTGCCAATTTGTAAAGTTGATAATTTAACAGATACTGTTTATTTATTAAAAGATAGTGGGTTAAAAATTGTTGGGTGTACCGAAAAAACGAACATGACTTTATATCAAAGTGATTATAGAGAACCTGTTGCTATCATTATGGGTAGCGAGGAAAATGGTATTGGAAATCAATTGCAAAAAAATTGTGATAGCTTAGCTAAAATTCCCATGGCTGGAGAGATAGCTTCTTTAAATGTATCTGTGGCTGCTGCTATAATATTATTTGAAGCAGTAAAGCAACGCTTAGGAAACTAGATGCTTTTTACCTTGAATTAATTCAGAATAGGTCTTTTTTAACAATTTAGTGTCTAACCAAGCAATAAAATCAAAGTATTTAAGTGCTACTTTCTGATAAGGATCTTCTACTACTTTATTTAATTCGGCTCTAAATGTTTCTATAGTCCTCGTTAAATCATCTGGATTTTTAACCTTAATTAATTTCCTCATACCTTTTAAGAAAACAATCTCAAATTGATGGTCAGTTTCTTTTTTGGTTACAAATCGTTTAACCGACTTAATTGTATATTCTAAAAGATCAATATTACCTAGTTCGTAATGAATGATTAAATTAAGTAATTGAGCAAAAGTGAAAATATCTTGACGTAACATATTTTCATTACTATTCAATACTTTGTTAATGTATTTTAAAGCATTTTTATAATCTTCATTTCCAAAATAAGCCCTAGAGATATTATAATAAAATAAAATTTCATCCTCGATACTTAACTTCCCTTGGTAAAGTTCAATTCCATCCAAAATTTTAGGTAAAATATCATTAACAGCAGTATTGTAATTACCTAAATTTAAGTTGGTAATTAGTTCAGCATTATATGGTAATGTAAATAAGCTTAACTGACTATCAATACTTTCAAAACCAG
>CAXBPN010000144.1:0-6804 GCA_963977515.1 uncultured Flavobacteriales bacterium | reverse complement strand
TATGTGCTTTAGAAGTTTAATAATTCAATAAATTCTTTAATCCTTCTGCAACTTTATCAGCGTTTGGTAATAATTCAGCTTCTAATATTGAGTTAAGTGGAATTGCTGGTGTATCAACAGAACCAATTATTTCTATTGGAGCGTCTAAATGTTTGAAACAATTTTTTTGAATACGAGCAGCCAAACCTAAAGTAAACGAAGCTTCAATTGATTCCTCAGTAACTAGCATTACTTTATTATGTTTTTTAGTTGCATTATACATTGCTTCTTCATCAATTGGGTTAAGCGTCCTTAAATCGATAATTTCAACTTGTCCTTTAAACTGTTTCTCGGCTTCTAAACTCCAATAAACTCCTCTACCATAAGTAATAATAGCTGCACTTTCTCCTTTTTCAATTTTATCAGCATCAGCTTCAATCACTGTTCTCGCTTTACCAAAAGGAATCACATAATCCTCATCTGGTTCAACAGTCATTGCACCTTGAGTTCCTTTTATTTTACTCCAATATAATCCTTTATGCTCAAAAATAACAACTGGATTTGGGTCGTAATAAGCCGATTTTAACAATCCTTTTAAATCTGCTCCAGTACTCGGGTAAGCTACTTTTACACCTCTAATATTTGTAACAACTGACTCTACACTTGATGAGTGATAAGGTCCTCCAGAACCATAAGCACCAATAGGCACTCTTAATATCATACTAGCTGCCCATTTACCATTCGACAAATAGTAAGAACGTGACAATTCAGTAAATAATTGATTTAATCCTGGCCAAATATAATCGGCAAATTGTACCTCAACGATTGGTTTTAAACCAACTGCAGCCATACCAACAGTACTACCAACAATAAATGCTTCTTGTATAGGTGTATTAAAAACTCTATCATCTCCAAATTGTTGAGCTAAAGTTGCTGCTTCTCTAAATACTCCTCCCAATCTTCCTCCAACATCTTGTCCATATAATAAACATTCTTTATGCTTACTCATCAATTCTCGTACAGCAAATAAAGCAGAGTCAACCATTACCGTTTTTTCTTTTCCTGCTGGTTCTCTTATTCCTCTTTCTTCTGTTATAGGCGTTGGAGCAAAACAATGGGTTGTTAAATCTTCTGGTCTTGGGTCTTCTTCTGCTAAAGCCAAAGCGTAATCTTTCTCAACTACACCTTTTGTTTGTTCCTCAATTGCAGAAATTTCTTTTTCAGTTACTCCTAAGTCCAACAATTGTTTTTTTAGTTTAGGATACGGGTCTCTTGTTTTCGCTTCTTCCAAATCATCACGATACCATTCCATTCTAACCCCAGAAGTATGATGATTTAATAATGGAACTTTAGCATGAATAATAAATGGTCTTCGTTCTTTACGAACAATGGCTAAAACTTCGCTAAATGTATCGTAAGATTCCTGAAAATCAGTTCCATCTATGGTTCTAACTCCCATTCCTTTAAATCCTCTAGCAAAATGTGTAATATCTTGTGCTCTAATTTCTTTGGCGTGAGCCGAAATATCCCATTCGTTATCCTGTACCAAATAAATAATTGGCATTTGTTTTAAAACCGCCATTTGAAAAGCTTCAGAAACTTCTCCTTCTGTACAAGAAGCATCCCCTAAGCTGCATACCACAACAGGATTATCTCCTTTATAATCTTCTGCTATTCCAATTTTTTCTTTATACTGCAATCCCATAGCAACACCAGTAGCAGGTATTGCTTGCATTCCTGTTGCGGAGCTTTGATGAGGAATTTTTGGTTTATCATCGTCCTTTAAGCTTGGATGAGAATAATATGTTCTCCCACCAGAAAAAGGATCATTACGTTTAGCTAAAACTTGAAGCATTAACTGAAAAGGGGTCATTCCAATACTCAATAAAATACTATCATCTCTATAATAAGGAAAAACATAATCTTGTGATTTAAGTTGTAATCCACAAGCTATTTGAATAGCCTCATGCCCTCTCGAAGTTGCATGAACATATCTGGCTGTTACTGCTGCATTTTTTTCATACAATTCAGTTAAAGCCTTAGCTGTACTCATTAATCTATATCCTTCTAGGGCAGTATCTTTTGTTACCATTGTTTCTTTTCCCACTTTTTTCTCTATAATTTCAGCCATATCCTATTTTTGAAAGGGGAACAAAGGTACTAAAAAAGCTTTTTAGTACTTCCTCCTTTTTAAAATCTTAACTCAATTTGTTAAAAATGGACTGAGATTCATTTTATCCTTTAATTTTAAAGGATAAAAATCAGTAATTTTAATCAAATATTCATTGTTTATGAAAAAGCTATTCCTGTTCTTTTATATTTTTGCATCTTCTTATTTTAGTGTTTCTGCTCAAAGTTATAACAATTTTTATGGAGGAATTATAAACAACTGCTCTTATGATTCTGTCAATAATCATTTAATTGATTTTGAAAATTTAGGGGTAAAGGAGTTAGGGACACCTGCTATCAACAACACTTTAGATTGGCTTATTAATTTTTATCAATCTTACGGATATACTGATATTGTAATAGACACATTCACGTATAATGGTGGGGAAGTCTATAATTTAATTGTAACAAAAACAGGCACACATTATCCTAATACTTATTATGTTTTGGATGGACATTACGACACCAAAACTGGTACTGGAACTAATGATAATGGGAGTGGTACTTCTATTATTCTAGAAACTGCTCGTTTAATGAAAGGTGTGAACACCAAGTTTTCTGTAAAATTTATTCATTTTAGCATGGAAGAAGTAGGTTTAGTGGGTAGTTCTCATTATGTAAATAATGTCGCTTTTCCGAGTGGTATGGACATAAAAGTATTGTTAAACATTGATGAAGTGGGTGGTGTTAAAGGAATGACAAACAACACTATTGTTTGTGAGCGAGATGAAACAAATCCAACCGCCGCAAATGCAGCTTCATGGGCTTATACAGATACACTCGCTACTTGTGTTGGTTTATATTCTAATTTATTTACTTCTATTTCTTATGCTTATGCTTCAGATTATATGCCTTTTCAAGCAAAAGATTATGTAATTACTGGTTTGTTTGAAGATAACTATTCTCCTTATGTACATACTGCTGCCGATAGCTTAGGAAACATAGATATTCCCTATGTCTTTGAAATTGCAAAAGCTACAGTTGGAGCTTCTTTATATTTTGCTGTGGCTTATGAATCAACAGGAATTAATGAATTGGATAATACTAATTATCTAATTTATCCTAACCCTGCAAAAGATGTTCTAACTATTCAAGCTGAAAATAATCAACTTCCGATTACAATTAAATTAATTAATGCGATTGGAGAAACAGTAAAAACAGAATTGATTAACTCAACTACTCATTCAATTAATGTAGAAGAATTTCCTAATGGTATCTACTATTTACAACTAGAGAATAAAATTGGTACTAGTTCTAAAAAGATAATTATAACAAAATAGTTCTTAGTAAAAAGTTTTACCTCCTTTAACCATTCTTCTCAGCAATGGACTAGGTCTATATCTATCTTCACCGTATTCATTAAACATTGTTTCTAAACTATTTAATACGTTATTTAATCCAATTTCATCAGCCCAAGCTAACAATCCTTTAGGATAATTTACACCTTTAGTCATGGCTAAATCTATGTCTTCTTTGGTTGCAATATTTAAAAATAAAGCATCAACAGCTTCGTTAATCAACATCATCAAAATTCTATCTAAAATTTGCTTCCCTAAAACTTCATCTTTATTTGGTTGTGGTTGTTCTGCACCTTCAGCATAATTGTAATATCCTCTTCCCGACTTACGACCAAACCAACCCGCTTCTGAATGTCTTTTTTGAGTAAATGAAGGTTTATATCGTGGGTCATAATAAAATGCAGCAAAAACAGATTCTGTAACTGTATAATTTACATCATTTCCAATATAATCCATCAATGTAAATGGTCCCATTCTGAACCCTCCTAATTCAGTCATTGCCCAATCGATGGTAGCAAAATCAGCTATTTCTTCTTCATAAATTCTCAATGCTTCTCCATAAAACGGGCGAGCCACTCTATTTACTATAAAGCCAGGTGTATCTTTAGTTAAGACAGTAACTTTTTTCCACCCATCAATTAGCGTTCTAGAAGAATTCTTAATATCTTCAGATGTTTGTACTGCTGGAATAATCTCAACCAAGGGCATTAATGGTGCCGGGTTGAAAAAATGAATTCCTATTACTCGTTCTGGTTTATTACAAGCTGATGCTATAGACGCAATTGATAAAGAAGATGTATTACTCGCTAAAATGCAAGTTTCATCAACAATATCTTCTAAACTTGTAAACACTTTTTGTTTAACTTCTATATTTTCAATTATTGCTTCTATTACAATTCCACAATCCCTAAAGTCAGTAATTTTTTGAGAAAAAGTGATTCTATTAAGTACCTCTTTAGCTGAAGTTATACGTTCTTTTTCTTCTAAACGATTTAATATTTTAATTAAACTAGTTTTTGCATTTACTAAAGCATCTATATTCAAATCTACCAATACAACTTGATGTCCTTGTGTTGCAGCTATTTGAGCTATTCCTGCTCCCATTGATCCTGCACCTAGAACTCCTACTATTGAAGCCCTCCCTAACCCTCCCGAAGGGAGGGGATTTATATTTTTTTCTGCTTTCATTTTTTATATTTTATACACCCCTATCAAGCAAGCTTGCCCCCTTCATGAAGAATAAACTCTCCTCCCCTTTGGGGAGGTTGGGAGGGGCATTTACTCCCCTTTAAAATTAGGTTTACGTTTTTCTAAAAAGGCATTTACGCCTTCATTGTAATCGTAGCTTTTACCAGCTATATTTTGCAATTCATTTTCTAAAGCTAATTGCTCTGTTAAAGTATTATTGTATGATTCATTTAATAATCTTTTAGTTAAACCTATACCTTTTGTTGGCATTTTAGCTAATTTATTAGCAATAGCCATTGCTTCTTCTTGCAAACTTTTATCAGCTACAACTTTGTATATCATTCCCATTTTTTCAGCATCAGCAGCCATTACTTTATCGCCTAAAAACATTAAAGCTGCAGATTTTTGCATCCCAATTAAACGAGGCAAGTAATACGTTCCTCCACTATCTGGTATTAAACCTATTTTGCTAAAAGCTTGAATAAATGCAACAGATTCTCCAGCCAATGTAATATCACAAGCTAACGCTATATTTGCTCCAGCACCTGCTGCCACACCATTTACTCCACAGACTATTGGTTTTTCAATGTTTCTTAAACGTTCTATTATAGGATTATAATGTTCTTCTACTATTTTAGGAAGATCCGTTTGATTTGGGTCAATAGCCTCTGCCAAATCTTGTCCTGCACAAAATGCTTTACCAACACCAGTTAAATAAATTGCTCTCACCTCTTTATTCGATTCACAATCGTCTAATGCTTTTTGTAAATCAAAAGCCATTTGACGAACAAAACTGTTAAACTTATCTGGTCGGTTAAGTGTAATAATTCCTACTCCACTTTCTATTTCAAATTTTATGTTGCTCATTTTCTTATTTTTTTACACACCCCTGCCCCTCTTTTTAGAGGGGAAATTCTCTTTCCGTCAGCTGACGGATTAAGTATAGGCTTTACATTCTATTTTTTTTCCAATTAGAAGTTACTTTTTCAGAAGAGTTCATTATTGTCTTCTTCGAATTATTATCTGTAAAAAGTTTAGCTGCAAATAAAGCTGCTACTTCTTCTACTTCCTTGTTATGAATATTTAAAACCTCAGGTGTAAAATATTTATTTACAAAATGTGTATCAAAATGACCACTTACAAAAGCCTCATGCTGAATTGCGAACTTACAAAATGGTAAAGTAGTTTCTACTCCACTAATTTTATAATCATCAATTGCCCTTACCATTCTATCAATCGCCTCTTGCCTATCCTTTCCATGAGTTATTAACTTAGAAATCATAGGATCATAATAAATTGGAATATCCATTCCCTCTTCAAAACCATCATCAACTCTAACTCCCATTCCTTCTGGCTTTTTATAGGTATTTAAACGACCAATATCTGGTAAAAAATTATTCGTTGGATCTTCGGCATACACTCTAACTTCTAATGAGTGTCCGTTAATTTTTAAATCTTCTTGAGTGAAAGATAATTTTTCGCCTCGAGCTACTTTTATTTGTTCTTTCACTAAATCAATTCCTGAAATTAATTCAGAAACTGGGTGTTCAACTTGTAAACGAGTATTCATTTCAAGAAAATAGAAATTTTTATCGTTTTCTAATAAAAACTCAACTGTTCCAGCACCATAATAATTACAAGAACGAGCAACATCAACTGCACATTTCCCCATTGCTTCTCTAATTGCTGGAGTTAAAACAGATGAAGGAGCTTCTTCTATCACTTTTTGGTGACGACGCTGAATTGAACATTCACGCTCAAATAGATAAACTATATTTCCGTGTGTATCTGCTAAAACTTGTATTTCAATATGACGAGGTGAACCCACATATTTTTCAATAAATACTGCACCATTTCCAAAAGAAGAAACGGCTTCACTTACTGCCCTGTCCATTTGCTCTTCAAACTCATCTGCAGCTTCTACAACTCTCATTCCTTTACCACCACCACCAGCTGCAGCTTTAATTAGAATTGGAAAACCAATACCTTCGGCTATTATTTTTGCCGCAGCAATATCTTCTATCGCTTTGTCCGTTCCCGGAACCATTGGAATATTGTAACTTTTTACAGTATCTTTTGCTTTTAACTTATCTCCCATCAACTCCATTGCTTCTGGAGAAGGCCCAATAAACGTAATACCTCCTTCAGTAAATTTTCGAGTAGCATCTGC
>CAXBPN010000143.1:0-6850 GCA_963977515.1 uncultured Flavobacteriales bacterium | reverse complement strand
AAAGGACTCCAAGTCATAAAATCCATCCAATCTCCATTTTGGGCTGATGTATAAGTTGTAGAATAAGCTTTCGACCCCATCAAAACAGTAATTAAAAGCAACAAAAGGTAATTTTTATTCATAGTTTAATTTTTTAATAATCAAATAGTTACAAATTAACTGGATAAATATAATAAAAAAATACCTACATCAAAATGATATAGATTTCAATTAACATTTCTTTAGACTCAGTCTAAATAAAGCACCTTATTTAAACTCAATCTCTTCAAATTCTAGTAAATTTGTTTCTTAAACATTTAACGCAGACAAAATCCATTTTTAATTTTGTCAAAATGCTTGGTAACTAATTAAGATATTTTACAAATATCCATGGAATATAAAAAGAGTCCTTTATTCAATAAATACGGCCGAGAGGAATTAGAAAAAGAAATTGAAAATGAGCCGTTCAAAAGAATTACTGTATCACTTTATCGTTATGTGAACATTAAAAGCCCTCAAATTTTTAGAGATGAACTTTTCACTAAATGGTTTGAACTAAATGTTAGAGGTAGAATTTATGTTGCTCACGAAGGTATTAACGCCCAATTTTCTGTTCCTGAACCAAACTGGGAAAAGTTTACTCATTCTTTAGAAAACTATGACTATCTAAAAGATGTTCCTTTAAAAATAGCAGTTGAAGATGACGGAAAGTCATTTTTAAAATTAACTATTAAGGTTAGAAACAAAATTCTTGCTGACGGCATGGACGACGGCAGTTATGATACCTCTAATGTTGGCAAACATTTAACAGCATCTGAATGGAACAAGTACATGGACGACCCCAACACTATTGTTGTTGATGTTCGAAATCATTACGAACATGAAATTGGACATTTTAAGGGAGCTTTATGTGCCGAATCGGATACGTTTAGAGAAGATTTACCTAAAATCAAAGAAAAATTAAAAGGTAATGAATACAAAAAAATTCTACTTTATTGTACGGGTGGTATTCGATGTGAAAAAACAAGTGCGTTTTTAAGACATGAGGGCTTTGAAGATGTAAATCAGTTACACGGAGGTATTATTGATTATGCTCGCCAAATTGACAAAGAAGGACTAGAAAGTAAATTTATTGGGAAAAATTTTGTGTTTGACGAAAGAAGAGGTGAACGAATTTCTGATGACATAATAAGTTCTTGTCACCAATGTGGAGAGCCTTGTGACGAACATTCAAATTGCCAATACAAAGACTGCAATCTTCTATTTATTCAATGCGACAATTGTAAAGAGAAAAATGAAGGTTGTTGTTCTGATGAATGCATAGAATTATATCACCTCCCTATCGACGAACAAATAAAAATTAGAAAAGAAAGAGAAAAAAATGGGCTACAGGAATACAAAAAAAGCCTAAGGCCGAAATTGCGAAACATTAATAAATAGAGTCATCTCCTTTCAATTATCTACGCAATTATAATCCATAAGAATTTATCTTTTCTTATTCAGTTTGCCAAATTCTAGTAAATTTGTAACAAACTTATATTTTGAATGAGTAAGAAAATAGAATTAATGGCTCCCGCTGGAGGTTTTGAAGCCCTTCAAGCTGCTTTAGATAATGGTGCTGACTCTATTTATTTTGGTGTTGACCAATTAAACATGCGTGCCCGAGCTACAATGAATTTTACGCTTGGCGATTTAGAAGAAATTTCTAAAAGATGTAGCGAAAGAGGAGTTAAAACTTACCTTACTTTAAATACTATTGTTTACGATCATGATTTATCGATTGTAAAAACTGTTGTAAATAGAGTTAAAGAAACTGGTATCACAGCAATTATTGCTTCTGACCAAGCGGTAATAGGTTATGCTCGTTCACAAAACGTTGAAGTACATATTTCTACTCAAGTAAATGTAACCAACATTGAAACTGTTAAATTCTATTCTTTATTTGCTGATGTAATGGTACTTTCAAGAGAGTTAAGTTTACGTCAAGTAAAAGCAATTTGCGAAGGAGTTGAAAAAGAAAATATTTGTGGGCCAAATGGCAAACAAGTAGAAATTGAAGTTTTTGCTCATGGTGCATTATGCATGGCTGTTTCTGGTAAATGCTATTTAAGCTTACATACGCAAAACTCATCGGCAAACAGAGGTGCTTGTAATCAAAATTGCAGAAAACAATATAAAGTTATTGATTTAGAAGATGGACATGAATTGGAAATAGATAATGAATACATTATGTCTCCAAAAGATTTGTGTACCATTAATTTCTTAGACGAATTAATTGATTCTGGAATATCAGTGTTAAAAATTGAAGGTAGAGGAAGAGCTCCGGAATATGTTGCAACCGTAATTAAATGTTATCGCGAGGCAATTGATGCTGTACAAGAAGGAATATACACCCAAGAAAAAGTAACCGATTGGATGGCAAGACTTGAAACAGTTTACAATAGAGGTTTTTGGGGTGGCTATTATTTAGGCCAAGAATTGGGTGAATGGACTAACAAATCTGGTTCTTCAGCAACGCAAAAGAAAATTTATATAGGAAAAGGAGAGCATTATTTCCCAAAACCAAAAATTGGTCAGTTTAAATTAGAATCTCACTCCCTAAAAATTGGTGACAAGATTTTGGTTACAGGTCCAACAACTGGTGCAGTAGAAACAGAAGTAACTAGCTTAATGGCTGACGACAAACAAGTTGAAGAAGCTTTTAAAGGTCAAGAAATTACTTTTCCAATCGAACACACTGTTCGTCCATCTGATAAACTTTACAAACTTGTCGAGGTACAGCCCTAATCAACGTGTAGTAATATCACACCTTAGAAAAAGGTGTATTGGTTGCAATTATTGTGTTGAATTTGCTCCAGACAGGTGGCGTATGTCTAAAAAAGACGGTAAAGTAACTATGATTGGAGGCGAAGATAAAAAAGGAATTTTTACAGTTAGGGTCTCTGAAGATGAATATGACAATAACGCAAAAGCTGCACACGCTTGCCCTATGAATATTATTCAAATAAAAGTGCTATAACACAGTTAAAAGCTGTTAATAGTCATTAATTTATCACCCTATTTTATTAAATTTACCTAAAATTTAATTTATGTCAGAAACCATTTTAGTAATAGGCTCTTCAGGTCAAATAGGTACAGAGTTAATTGAAGAACTTCGTAAACAATATGGAAAACAAAATGTAATTGCTTCTGACATAAAAGAACCGCAATCTAATCAAGATAATCCATTTGAAGTCTTAGATATTCTAAACAAAGAACAACTTTTAAAAATAGTTGAAAAGCATAATGTAAAAGAAGTTTATCTGCTTGCAGCACTCTTATCTGCGACTGCTGAAAAAAACCCAGAATTTGCTTGGGAATTAAATATGAATAGTTTGTTTAATGTACTAAACTTAGCAAAAGATGGAATCATTAAAAAAATATTTTGGCCAAGTTCTATTGCTGTTTTTGGACCAACAACTCCCAAAAGAGACACCCCACAATATACAATTATGGAGCCATCAACCGTTTATGGCATTAGTAAACAAGCTGGAGAAAGATGGTGTG
This sequence comes from uncultured Flavobacteriales bacterium, assembly GCA_963977515.1. GTDB lineage: Bacteria > Bacteroidota > Bacteroidia > Flavobacteriales_E > Vicingaceae > Vicingus. The sequence continues at coordinate 3,325 of CAXBPN010000143.1, read as the reverse complement.
AATATTACCATGAAAAATATGGTGTAGATGTTCGTAGCATTCGTTATCCAGGTCTAATAGGCTACAAATCACTACCGGGCGGTGGCACTACCGATTATGCTGTTGATATTTTTCATCAAGCCATAAAAACTGGAAAGTATGAATGTTTTTTAAACGCAAAAACAACTTTACCCATGATGTATATGTCTGATGCGATAAAAGCGACAATACAAATTATGCAAGCACCAAAAGAAAATATAAAAATTCGTTCAAGTTATAATTTAGCTGGCATTAGTTTTAATCCAGAAGAAATCACAACTGAAATAAAAAGACATATTCCTAATTTCTCAATTTCATACAAAGAAGATTTCCGCCAAAAAATTGCTGATTCATGGCCACAAACCATCAACGACAAGCATTCTAGCGAAGATTGGAATTGGAAACCAGAATATAATTTGGCTACAATGTCTGCTGACATGATAAAAAATTTAAACCCAACTGTAACCTAAAATGTTAATGCAACGTAATATGGTATTAGTTCGTCTTTATCGAATAAATGCAACTGTTTAGCTAAAAAACAAAAAAGATTAAAAGTTATTTTTTATATTTAATTTTGTAAAATTGAAGTTGTCTTAGAATGAAGAAATTAATATACATCATATTACCCATTTTTATCTGTAGTATAAGTACTGCTCAGTCATTTCATATAGAAAAAGAAAATGGTGATACCATCAACATGATTGATGAAAATAATCTAAAACAAGGTTTTTGGAGAATTTTTGGTAAAATGAAAAAATTACCAGGTTACGAGCCAGACCAAGTAGTAGAAGAAGGAAACTATGAAAGTAGTAGAAAACAAGGTATTTGGAAATTTTTCTTTGCTAATGGAAAAGTGAAAAGTGAAATTGCTTATGTAAATAGTCGCCCCAATGGATATTACAAAACTTATTACGAAAATGGGCAATTAGAAGAAGAAGGAGCTTGGAAAAACAATAGAAATACTGGACAATTTAAGCGTTTTCATGAAAACGGTCAGGTAGCACAAGCTTTTACTTTTAATGAAACAGGTAAAAGAGATGGGAAGCAAGAATATTACTATGAAAATGGGCAGTTAATGATAGAAGGTAATTGGGCAGGAGGAAAAGAAGATGGAGTTATTACTGAATATTTTGAAAATGGTGATATAAAAGCTAAAAAAGCCTTTAATGGAGGTACAATTGATGTTGCTAACACCCAAACTTTTGAACCTAAAAACCCTATTAAAGATAAAGAGGCAGAAGAATTATCTAAAGCACCTATTGAAGTAGTTAAAGTAACTGCAGAAGATAAGGTAAACATGGGTAGTTTTGACGGTAATGGAGAACACACCATGTACAATAAAAACAAACAAATTTCTAAATCAGGATTTTTCAAAAACTACAGACTTATGGATGGTATGTTATACCTATATGATGATGATGGAATTTTATTAAACATTAGAAAATTCAAATCAGGAAGGTATATTGGAGATGCTCCCCTTCCTAAAGAATAGAATTTAAAATCTTTTTAGAAAACCCAACGAGAAATCTTGTTGGGTTTTTTATTTGGATTAAAATGAAAAATCTATTTTTACAAAAAAATTTAGACTCAAACATGTTATCATCAAATTTACACCTATACAATACCCTTACAGGAAAAAAGGAAAAATTTATTGCGATTAACCCTCCACATGTAGGCATGTATGTTTGTGGCCCTACAGTTTATAGTGATGCTCACTTAGGTAATATTCGTACATTTTTAACCTTTGATGTTGTTTATCGATATTTAATCCATTTAGGTTATAAAGTAAGATACGTTAGAAATATTACTGATGTTGGTCATTTAATTGATGACGCAGATGAAGGAGAAGATAAAATAGAAAAAAGGGCTCGTTTAGAAAAAATTGAACCAATGGAAATTGTTCAAAAATATACGAATGGGTTCCATTCTACAACCGAATTATTTAACTTAATACCTCCGAGCATAGAACCTACTGCAACAGCACATATCATTGAACAAATTGAAATGATTCAAAAGATTATTGAGAATGGTTTTGGCTACGAAATAAATGGTTCAGTTTATTTTGACGTAAAAAAGTATAGCTCTCTTCATAATTACGGTGAATTATCGGGAAGAAAAATTGAAGAACAATTAGAACAAACGAGAGATAATTTAGAAGGCGGTAACGAAAAGAGGTTTTTTGCTGATTTTGCTATTTGGAAAAAAGCTTCGAAAAGCACTATTATGAAGTGGAATTCTCCATGGGGAGTTGGTGTGCCAGGATGGCATTTAGAATGCTCTGTAATGAGTACCAAATACTTAGGAAAAGCGTTTGATATACACGGAGGTGGAATGGACTTAAAATTTCCTCATCACGAATGTGAAATCGCTCAATCTGTAGGTGCTGACAACATAAATCCCGTAAAATATTGGATGCACGGAAATATGCTCACAGTAAATGGTTCTAAGATGAGTAAATCATTAGGGAATTCCTTTTTGCCGCTAGAACTTATTACAGGAAACCATCCTTTATTAGAAAAAGGATATTCACCTATGACCATTCGTTTTTTCTTCTTACAAGCTAATTATAGAAGTACTGTTGATTTTTCAAACGAAGCACTACAGGCTTCTGAAAAAGGGCTAAAAAGATTAATGATTGCTATTGAATCTCTAGATAAAATAAAAGCTTCAAATAACTCTACTGTAGATATTGATACGCTTATTCAAAGTTGTTCAAAAAGCATGAATGATGATTTCAATACTCCTGTCACAATAGCACATTTGTTTGATGGGGTAAAAATTATCAATCTACTTGTTGAAGGAAAAGAAACGATAAATGAAGACAACTTAACTAAACTAAAAGCACATTTTCACACTTTTGTTTTTGATATTTTAGGGTTAAGAAATGAAGAAATAAATACTAACTCTGATTTAACAGATAATGTGATGGAAGTTGTATTAAACCTTAGAAAAAATGCTAAAGAAAATAAAGATTATGCTACTTCTGATTTTATTAGAGATGAATTAAACAAAATAAATATCACCATTAAAGATAGCCCAGATGGCTCAACTTGGAATTATGAAAAATAATATTTTAATCCTTTTTATTTCTTTTTTATTTATTGCTTGTGGTGGTAAAGATGAAAAAAAATCTTCAACTACAACAAGTAAACCTATTGAAAAACCAGTGGAGGTTAAAGAAATTATTACCCCTGATTTTAATTCAGATTCAGCTTATCAATATATTCAAGACCAAGTAGATTTTGGACCAAGATTCCCAAACAATAAAGCTCATGGAGAGTGTGCAATTTATTTAAAAAACAAACTA
>CAXBPN010000142.1:0-6850 GCA_963977515.1 uncultured Flavobacteriales bacterium | reverse complement strand
AGTTTATTACAAAAAAGGGACTGAAGTATGGGGAACTCCTTTGGATTGTAATCCAATATTAAATGGCATTAAAAATAACCCTTTAAATGAAAATCAAGTAATTGTTGTGCCTAATCCGTTTACAGAATATGCAACAATAATCGTTAATAATTATACGCTATTTAGTGAATTAACTTTTAACCTTTTTGATGTTTCTGGTAAAAAAATAAGGTCTTTAATTTTTTCTAAAAAAGAATTAATCTTAGCCAAAAAAGAATTAAGATCAGGTATTTATTTTTATCAAATTTCAGATGAAAATTTTAGGTTTTTTGAAACAGGAAAGATTCTAGTTGAATAGGTTTTTAAGTCAACCTTCCTGTTAAAATTCTCATTTCCATAATTGGAGAAATCTTTTCATAAAGAATGTGATATACCGCATCCATTATTGGCATATCAACCTTAAACTTTTTGTTAATTTCATAAATTCCTTTAGCAGCATAATAACCTTCTGCAACCATATTCATTTCTATTTGAGCTGATTTTACAGAATAACCTCTACCTACCATACTTCCAAAATTTCTATTTCTAGAAAATTGAGAATATGCAGTTACCAATAAATCTCCTAAATACGCTGAGGACTTAACATCTCTATGAATAGAATGCACCTCATCAATAAATTCTTTTGTTTCTCTTAATGCTGCCGCAATTAAAACAGCTTGGAAATTATCTCCATATCCTATTCCATTACAAATACCACTAGCAACAGCATAAACATTTTTAAGAATAGCTGATAACTCTGTCCCAAATAAGTCGCCAGAAGTTGAAGTATTGATATATCTACAAGACAAACTATCAGCAACATATTGTGCTATTTCTTGATTTTGACAAGCAATTGTCAGGTAAGATAACCTTTCCATTGCTACTTCTTCTGCATGACATGGCCCAGCAATCATTCCTATTCTATCGTAAGGAACATTAAAGTTTAGATGGAAATACTCCGCAGGTATTTGGTTGTATTCTGGCACAACTCCCTTAACTGCCGAGATGATAATCTTTTTTTCAATCCCAACAATTTCAACCCCATCAAAAGCTTTAGCCAAAAATGCTGAAGGTACTGCTACAACTACAATGTCAGAATCATCAATTATTACTTGTAAATCTGAACTCATATTTAACTTGTTAGGGTTAAATTGAATAGATTGTATATACCTTGGGTTATGATGATAGTTTTGAATATGAGCAATACATTCTTCATCTCGCATCCACCAGTTAACTACCTCTAAATTCTCAGTCAACATCTTCACAATAGCTGTTGCCCAACTACCTCCTCCTAATACTGCTATTTTTTTATTCTCCATAATACAAATATAAGTATTTGCTTAAACCTTTTTAACTCCAGTAAATGTGTAACTAAAGCTATCATTTGAATTAGATGATTTGATTATTTAAATCCAATAAGTTCTACTTTAAAATCATCAATAATACATTCTTGTTTTTCTGGATTCCAAACATAAACTTTAAGTATTGAATTAGGTTTAATTTCTTTCTGAGAAAGTGAATAATTAAATTCTACTTGTTTCCAATCATTATCATTTTTAGTAAAATAGTTTAACCCAGCATTTTCCCAAAAATATACTCCTTCATTATTCTCAATAGAAACAACAATTGATGCTTCTGTTGAATCTTTAAATAAATGATAAACCTCTCCTGATATTATAAGATTAGATGAAAGATTAACCTCGTCCAAATTAAGTTTAAAAGTTGAAGAATATTCTTCAACCTTAAACGCATTAATTTTACTTCGACTAAAGTCTGTTGTTAAATTAGATTTACTGTCATTCCAATTAGGTTTGCTTTCTTCAAAATCATTTGTTGATGTTATCAACTTAACAGCAATTTTATTTAATTCATAAATCCTTACACCATATGTTTCATCATTATAGATAAGCGGTGAAGATGCTGAATCTATTATAGTTACATAAAAAGGTAAATTCTCTATGTTTTGATTTGACAGCATTGTTGTATATGGGCTAAATACCAATATTTTCTTGAAAGGTGAACTTAAAATATCATCTGTTACATCATTAAAGGAAACAAAGTTTAAATTATTCTCAGTATTAAATTCATTGTAATATTTCCCAAATCTTGTTTGAACTTCGTTCGATATTATAACACAATCTTTTTGTTTTTTTATGATGTTTTCAATAACAGCTGTTTTTTGAGCATTATAGCCTGATTTACGATAAGCAATACCATTTTGAATAGGGATGACTATTAAAATGATAAAAAATAAAACTGCAAAAAGCTGTTTTGTCCATTTTTGTTGGAATGAAAAAATACTATATATCAAAAACAATATTATTAATGGTAAGTAATGAACCCAGAATGTATCCTTATTTATAAAAAATGCTAATATCGTAATGAGCAATAGCCCTCCAAATACTATTTTTTTATTGATGTTATTTTCTATAAATTTTTCAATTATTAAAGCAGAAGCAATACTTAATATAGGGAAAATAAATAAATAATGTCTTGGGTCTATACACATTGGAATATATTCTGTTGGAGATATACTCATAAAGTTTGAAGAAATTATCAATAGTATTCCTACTATAGAAAAAAATGATAATTCGTCTTTTAAGAGCCATATTTTTTTAAATCCTTTTTGACAAATAAAAGCTACAACCAATACAAAAGGAAGAATCATTCCATGATAAATAAACATTTTAAAAAACTCATACAAAACCCTTTTAATTACAACTGAGACTGGCATTAAATTATAACTACATTCGCTAACATATCGGTTATTTAAAATTGCTGTAAAACGAATAAATGCATCTCCTGTAATAAAATATAATATCAAAAAATATAATAGAAGAATAGCAACTCCTGAGATAATAGTATATATCCAAAATGTTTTGCGTTTATAAATAAAAACATCAAGGATGAAAAGGTATATTAATACAGGAACAAAAAGTAAAATTGTTTCTTTAGAAAGAAATCCTAAAAACAAACAAAAGGAAAATAGAATTGCACTTTGCCAAGGCTTTTTTTCTAAACTCAAGTATTTATAATGATAATAGATATATACACTACAAAGAACAAAAAATGCCACATAAATATCGGGCATAATTTTATCTGTATAAAATATAAACCAATTACTTAGGGTTAAGATGCTCAACCCTATAAACAATACCCAACTTGATTTCTTTTTCAATAGATAAAAAACTATTGATAGAATTCCTACAGATACAAGTATGGAGGGTAACGCAGACGAAAAATCATTGACTCCAAATAACTTATAAGAAATTGCTGTAAGTATTATTGTTGGCCAACGATAAGAGTAATGATCATCAAAGGGCAAAGTGCCTTCTAAAAAGTTCTGGGCAAGAAGAGCATAATGCATATCGTCCCATCCATAATGTCCTAAATACCCAAAAAAATGATGTAGGAATATTATAAATATAAACAATAAAAACACCAAGTATTTATATTTATTTCCTATCATAAATTTCAATTTAAAAGTAAAAAATTAGCTCAACACACAAAATTTAGCATCTCCATCCACTTCAACTTTTACCATTCCGTGCTTGCTGAGCCCTTTCATTCCTTTATCCCACTTTTTATTGCTCAACCCAGTATTAGCTTTTAACTCTTCTAAGTTTATTGGAGAACTTGCTTCTACTAATTTAAGGATAGTTTTTTCTTCTTCTGTTAATTCAATTGCCTGTGCGGCTCGCACCTCTGGTTTCATTTGAGGAAAGAACAAGACTTCTTGTATTGATTGATTATTCGTTAAGTACATTACCAATCTATCTATTCCTATACCCAATCCTGAGGTTGGAGGCATACCATACTCTAATGCTCTTAAAAAGTCATAATCGATAAACTGACCTGCTTCTTCATCTCCTTTTGCAGCTAATTTTAATTGAGCTTCAAATCGTTCTTTTTGGTCTATTGGATCATTTAATTCTGTATAAGCATTGGCTACCTCTTTTCCACAAATCATTAACTCAAATCGTTCAGTCAATTCTGGGTTGTCTCTATGCTCTTTACATAAAGGAGACATTTCTTTTGGATAATCTGTAATGAATGTTGGCTGAATGTAATTCCCTTCACATTTTTCGCCAAAAATTTCATCAATTAACTTTCCTTTACCCATTGTATCATCAATCTCAACACCATTCGATTTACACCATTCGGCTAACTCTGTTTCAGATTTTCCATTAATATCAAAACCTGTAAAATCAATTATAGATTGACGCATGGTAACTCTTTTGTATGGAGCTTTAAAATCAACTTTGTGTTCTCCAAAAGTAGCTTCTGTTGTTCCATTAACTTGAAGGGCACAATACTCTAGTAAGTTTTCTGTAAACTCCATCATCCAATTATAGTCCTTATAAGCTACATATATTTCCATTGCTGTAAACTCTGGATTATGGGTTCTGTCCATTCCTTCATTACGGAAATTTTTAGAAAACTCATAAACCCCTTCAAAACCACCAACAATTAATCGCTTTAAATACAGCTCATTTGCAATACGCATATACAAAGGCATATCTAAAGAATTGTGGTGAGTTATAAAAGGCTTTGCTGCTGCTCCACCTGGTATTGGCTGTAAAACAGGTGTTTCAACCTCCATATATCCTTTTTCATTAAAAAATGTACGCATGGCGTTAAACAACTTTGTCCTTTTTATAAAAACTTCTTTAACATGAGGATTTACAACCAAATCTGCATAACGCTGACGATAGCGCATTTCTGGGTCTGTAAACGCATCATGCACATTACCTTCACTATCCGTTTTTGGTAACGGTAGGGGTTTTAAAGATTTACTCAATAAATCAAATTTCTTAACCCTAACACTAATCTCACCTACTTGAGTTTTAAATAACTCTCCTTCAATTCCAATAAAATCACCGATATCCAATAGTTTTTTATAAACTTCATTATACAATGTTGTATCATCTTCTTTGCAAATTTCATCTCTATTAAAATACACTTGTATTCTTCCCTCACTATCTTGTAATTCAGCAAAAGAGGCTTTCCCTTGAATTCGTCTAGACATTAATCTCCCAGCAATTACAACCTTTTTCCCTTCTTCGTATTTTTCTTTTATCCCTTTTGATAAAATAGTTACAGGATAAAGTGCTTGAGGGTAAGGATTTATTCCCAATTCCCTTAACCTAGTTAATGATTCTCTTCTAACCAATTCTTGTTCTGATAATTGCTGACTCATTGTTATATTTTTAATGAGTGCAAAAGTAATAAAGAATTTGGTGTTTTTACTAGAAGCAAGAGGACAGAAGTAATTTCTTCCAACTTCACTCCTATGTCTTCCATCCTTTATCTATTTTTGTTGTTATGATTTTAACCGATACGCATACACATTTATACTCTTCTCAATTTGATGAAAACCGAACAGAAATGATACAAAACTGTATAGATAAAGGTATTTCTCGTTTATTTTTACCAAATATAGATAACGGTTCAATTGATGGAATGTTAGCTTTAGAAAAAGAATTCCCTAATAATTGTTTTGCAATGATGGGGTTACACCCTTGCTCTGTTAAAGAAAATTATAAAGAAGAATTAGCTTTAGTTGAAAGCTGGTTAAATAAAAGAAATTTTTGTGCTATTGGCGAAATAGGAATAGACTTGTATTGGGATAAATCTACATTAGCTATTCAACAAGATGTTTTTAAAACTCAAATAAATTGGGCAAAAGAAAGAAACTTACCTTTTGTTATCCATTGTAGAGATGCTTTTGATGAAATTTTTGAAATAATGGATGAATTAAATGATGATAAAATGCGAGGCATTTTTCATTGTTTTACTGGTAATTTAGAACAAGCCAATCACATTATAAATTATGGTGGTTTTAAATTAGGTATTGGTGGGGTTGTTACTTTTAAAAATGCTGGATTGGATAAAATTGTAGAACAGATTGATTTGCAATATCTCGTATTAGAAACGGATTCACCTTATCTAGCCCCTGTACCGTATAGAGGTAAAAGAAATGAGAGCAGTTATTTATTAAATATTGCTAAAAAAATTAGTGAACTTCATCAAGTTCCAATAGAAGATGTTGCTAAAATAACTACCGATAATTCTGCAGAAGTGTTTGGATTTTAATATTACATTTGAAAAGTAATATGTTACCCTGAGCGGAGTCGAAGGATCTTATGATTTGCAAGCTAAAATTTTAAAGATACCTCGACTCCGCTCGGTATGACAAAACGAGAAAAAAATGAGCTCAATTTTAATTATATATACTGGTGGTACCATTGGGATGGTAAAAGATGAAGAGTCTGGAGCTTTAAAATCTTTTGAATTCAATTCTCTACTGAAGGAAATTCCTGAAATTAAAAAATTCGCTCACCAAATTAATGTTCATTCTTTTGATACTCCTATAGACTCTTCTAATATGCAACCTAAACAATGGTTGAAACTAGCTGAAATTATATTTAATGAGTATGATAAGCATGATGGATTTGTGATTTTACACGGCTCGGACACTATGGCCTATACAGCATCTGCATTAAGTTTTATGTTAGAGAATTTGAGTAAACCTGTAATTCTAACAGGTTCTCAATTACCAATTGGCGAAGTTAGAACGGATGCAAAAGAAAACCTTTTAACTGCAATAGAAATTGCATCCTCATACAAAGAAGGGAAAGCTTTAGTTCCTGAAGTTGCTATTTACTTTGAATATGATTTGTATAGAGGAAACCGATCAACAAAATCAAATGCAGAAGATTTTGAAGCGTTTACCTCTCCAAACTATCCAGTTTTAGCTCAAGCTGGTGTTTCGTTAAAATTTAATACAAATGAGATATACAAGCCTAACAATAAAGATTTAAAAATCAAT
>CAXBPN010000141.1:0-6857 GCA_963977515.1 uncultured Flavobacteriales bacterium | reverse complement strand
TTTCGTAGAGGAACGAAAGCCGAAGGCGGAAATTGGTAGTGTACTTAGCTACTTGGTAGAATTATTGAAGTGATTTATTAACAATAAAAAAAATAACCATGAACTACAATTTAGACGAAAAAACATACAACGAAATTGCACAAGTAATACACAGTGATGCAAGCCCAGTTGGAATAGATGCTAAAAAAACGCATATTTTAATTTTAAAAGCACTAAGTGATTTAACCAACAAAGTAGATCAATTACAAAAAGAGATTGAGGAACTGAAAAAATAAGTTATGCTTTAAGCTGAACTGCTAATAGTGTATTTTTCAATAAACTAGCAATAGTCATTGGCCCTACTCCACCAGGAACAGGGGAAATGAAGGCACATTTTGGAGCTACTTCATCAAATTTTACATCTCCAATCAATCTAAAACCAGATTTTTTAGAAGCATCTTCTATACGGTGAATTCCTACATCAATAACTGTCGCTCCTTCTTTAACCATATCTGCTGTTACAAACTCTGGTTTACCAATAGCTACTATTAATATATCAGCTTGATTGGTTATTTCCTTTAAATTTTGGGTTCTACTATGTGTAATCGTTACTGTACAATTTCCTGGGTAAGAATTTCGAGCCATTAATACACTCATAGGTGAACCAACAATGTGGCTACGACCAATTACAACACAGTGTTTTCCTTCTGTCGGAATATTATAATGCTTCAACATTTCAATAATTCCATAAGGGGTTGCTGGTAAAAAGCTCGGTAAATCGAGTAACATTTTACCTAAACTCACCGGATGAAATCCATCCACATCTTTTTTAGGATCAATTGCTTCTGTTACTTTTTGTTCGTTAATATGCTTTGGCAGTGGTAATTGAACAATATAACCATCAATAGCATCATTATTGTTTAACTTTTCAACTTCAACTAATAAATCTTCTTCTGTAATATTAGCTTCTAACTGGACTAAAGTGGATTCAAAACCAACTTTTTCGCAAGCTTTAACTTTAGCATTTACATAAGTTTGGCTCGCTCCGTCATTACCAACAAGTATTGCAGCTAAATGTGGTATTTTACCTCCATTTTTTTTAAGTTGTTCAACTTCTAAAGCAATTTCTTCTTTTACTTTATTTGCAACTTCTTTTCCGCTTACTAATTGCATAGTTATTAGGTTTTGGTGTATCCGTCATTGCGAGGGTTTTGCGAGAGCAAAAGCACGAAGCAATCTTATTGATTATAAGTGAGATTGCTTCGTTCCTCGCAATAACGTTTAAAGTAATTATCTCTGTTTAGGCATATTTTTCATCATCTTCGCCATCTTCGTTTTATCTCCCATCATACGCATCATTTTACTTGTTTGGTCGAATTGCTTGATTAATCGATTTACCTCTTGAATAGATGTTCCACTACCTCCAGCAATTCGTTTTCTTCTGCTTCCTGTTAATGATTTTGGATTTTCTCTTTCGTAAGGAGTCATCGATTGTATAATTGCTTCAATCCCTTTAAATGCATCATCATCAATATCCACATTTTTCATTGCTTTTCCTACACCTGGAATCATGCCCATCAAATCTTTAACATTACCCATTTTCTTAATCTGACCTATCTGACTCATAAAGTCATTAAAGTCAAATTGATTTTTTGCAATTTTCTTTTGGAGTTTTCTTGCAGCTTCTTCATCATATTGTTCTTGAGCTCTTTCAACTAAACTCACAACATCACCCATGCCCAATATTCTATCAGCCATACGCTCAGGATAGAAAACATCTAATGCTTCCATTTTTTCTCCTGTCCCAACAAATTTAATTGGCTTGTCAACTACCGAACGAATAGATAAAGCAGCTCCACCTCTAGTATCACCATCTAATTTGGTTAATACAACTCCATCAAAATCTAATTTATCGTTAAAAGCTTTTGCAGTATTTACTGCATCTTGCCCAGTCATAGAATCAACTACAAATAATGTTTCTTGAGGGTTTACAGCTTTTTTAACCTGCTCAATCTCATTCATCATTTGCTCATCTATTGCTAAACGACCAGCAGTATCAATAATTACTACATTATGCCCTTTGCTTTTTGCATGGATAACTGCTTGTTTAGCTATATCAACTGGATTTTTATTTTCCTTATCACTCCAAACTTCCACTCCTACTTGTTCTCCAAGCACATGTAATTGGTCAATTGCTGCTGGTCGATAAACATCTCCCGCAACCAATAATGGTGATTTTCCTTTTTTGTTTTTTAGATGGTATGCTAATTTTCCTGAGAAAGTAGTTTTACCCGAACCTTGAAGTCCTGAAATTAAGATAACTGTCGGATTTCCTGATAAATTAATATCAGCCATTCCTCCTCCCATCAATTTAGCTAACTCATCATGAGTTATTTTTACCATTAATTGATTTGGAGATACTGAATTAATTACATTTTGCCCTAAAGCATTTTCTTTAACTGTATCTGTAAATTGTTTTGCAACTTTATAACTAACATCAGCATCAAGTAAAGCTCTTCGAATCTCTTTTACTGTTTCTGCTATATTTATTTCCGTTACTTGCCCTTGTCCTTTTAATACCTTAAAGGCTCTTTCTAACTTATCGGATAAACTATCAAACATATTTTTGTTGTATTTTTTTGGTACTTACAAAGCTAATATTTCTATCGAATATAATTAAATGTATTTGAAAAGGTTTAAATTAAATATTTTAACAAATTCTTTATTTTTTAATCAAAAACTCAATAATTAAAACATATTAATATTTCTTTATTAACTTTAAAGTTAAAATTAAAACAATCAAAACATAAAATAAACAAACTATGAAAATATTAATTAAACTATTTTCCGTATTTTATTTGGTTACTTGTTTTTTATCACTACAAGCCCAACAAATTAGTGACAGGTGTGGTTTTAACCAAGTACTAGAATATCAAAATAGCATAAATTCAACTTACAAAGAAAGTGCTAATAACGTTTATCGTAACTACTTAAACAACGCTAACTCAACTACTCAGAGTAGCAAAAAAACTCCTGTAACTTATACAATACCTGTTGTATTTCATGTGGTTTGGAATTCAAGCACTCCAGCCCAAAATATACCTGATAGTGTTTTATTTGAACAAATAAATGTTTTAAATGAAGATTATTCTAGAACGAACTTAGACACTTCTAATTTAAGACCTGAATTCTTACCAATAGTAGGTAGTGCAGATATTCAGTTTCAACTAGCATGTAGAGATACAAACGGAAACTTTACAACTGGTATCGTTAGAACAGAAACATCGACTACTTTTGGTGGTGGTTTTTTCCCTGACATGGCTTCTATTGGTAAAATTCAACAAGCTAGTCAAGGTGGTTCTGACCCATGGAGACCTGCTGAGTATTTAAACATTTGGATTGGAGACATAAATGGTGGTGCCGCATCACCTTCATTACTAGGTGTAGCTACACCTCCCGTTGGTCTTTCAAACTGGCCGGCAGGTTCTGTTCCTGCCGAATTACAAGATGGAGCTATTATTCAATACAATGCATTTAGTAGAAATAATCCTAATCCTTTTCCTGGAGGAATGATTGTTAACGGACGTACTGTAACTCATGAAGTTGGTCATTATTTAGGAACTAGACATTGTGCAGAAAATACGTTTGGCGGTTTATTAGGAAGTATTTGTGGTGATGATGACGGATTAAATGATACACCAAATTGTGATCAGTCTGCTCAAGGTTGTGATATAGCTAGAAATTCTTGTACCGATACTATTCCTGGTATTGGTGATTTACCTGACATGGTTGAAAACTATATGGACTATTCGGATCAAGATTGTCAAAATAGCTTTACTCAAGGACAAATAACAATAATGAGAAATGTTTTAGATAATGAAAGAGCTGGTTTATTAAGTTCTCAAGGTGTAGTTTGCCCTACAACTGTTGAAGAAAATAATTTTGAAAATTCAATTAGTATCTATCCAAATCCTACTCAAGGAATTATAAACATAGAAAGTGATGATACTAATTTTAAACTAACTGTTTACAATAATTTAGGTCAAGAAATTATTCCTAATTTCTTAAGCAAAACTCAAGTTCAACTTCCTACAAAAGGAATTTATTTCTTAAAGTTTTCATCTGAAAATGAAACTTTAGTTAAGAAAGTTGTTAATCAATAAAAACAAGATTTCATAAACAAAAAAATACCGAACCACTTGGTTCGGTATTTTTTTATGAATTAGATTGCGGGTCATTCCGATAAGCCATCGGGACACAATGACAATATATGTTAAGCTAATACTTCACTTACTTTTTGTGCTGCTTCTTTTAATAAAACTGCTGAGTGAACATCTAATCCAGACTCATCAATTAATTTTTTAGCTTCAACAGCATTAGTTCCTTGTAAACGAACAATAATTGGCACAGGAATCTTACCTATGTTCTTATAAGCATCTACTACTCCCTGAGCAACTCTATCACATCTTACAATACCACCAAATATATTAATTAAAATAGCCTTTACATTAGGGTCTTTTAATATCATTCTAAATGCTTTCTCAACTCTTTCAGCATCAGCAGTACCACCTACATCCAAAAAGTTAGCTGGCTCACCGCCCGATAATTTAATAATATCCATAGTTGCCATTGCTAAACCTGCTCCGTTAACCATACAGCCAACGTTTCCATCTAAATCAACATAGTTTAGCCCTGCTTCTTTAGCTTCTAGCTCAACTGGGTTGTCTTCAGATGGGTCATGCATTGCTGCAATAGCTGCATGTCTGTATAATGCACTTTCATCAATACTTACTTTAGAATCTACTGCAATAATTTTATTATCCGAAGTTTTTAAAACTGGGTTAATTTCAAACATTGAAGCATCAATACCATCATAAGCTGCATATAAAGAAAAAACAAATTTTGTCATTTCCTTAAAAGCTTGTCCAGACAATCCTAAATTAAAAGCAATTCTTCTTGCTTGAAACCCTTGTAATCCAATTTGTGGGTCAATTTCTTCTTTATAAATTAAATGAGGCGTTTTTTCTGCAACTGCTTCTATATCCATTCCTCCTTCAGGAGAATAAATAATAACGTTTCTTCCTGATTCTCTATTCATTAAAACAGACATATAAAACTCTTCCGTTTCAGACTCTCCAGGATAATAAACATCTTGTGCAACTAACACTTTGTTTACTTTTTTGCCTTTAGCATTGGTTTGTGCAGTAACTAAATGACCACCTAAAATACCTTTTGCAATATCCGCAACTTTATCTAATCCTTTAGCTAAAACTACACCATGAGATCCTGTTTCAGTTACAGTACCTTTTCCTCTACCTCCAGCATGTATTTGAGCCTTAATAACAAACCACTCCGTTCCAGTTTCTGCAGTCAATTTTTTTGCCGCTTCAACAGCTTGCTCAGGTGTATCTGCAACAATTCCTTCTTGAATTGCAACACCAAAACCTTTTAACAATGATTTCCCTTGATATTCGTGTATATTCATTACAATAATTATTTTGTGAATTAAGTAACCAAAAGTAGTTTTTTTGACAGCTTTTTCAAAGCTGTTTTCAATAAACTTTTATAAAGCACTTAACTTTTGTCTCAGCATAAATTCTAGCTGACTTTGAACCCGTATTAAATCATCTGTTAATTGTTTTTTTCCCTTCCTTAATCGATACACTTCGGCAGATTGTTCTATTAATATTTTTAAATCTTCATTATCCCATGGTTTTGATACATAACGATAAACCTGACCTTTATTTATAGCATCAATAACGGCTGTTATATCGGTATAACCTGTAACTAATATTCGCATACTATCAGGAAATTCCTCAAGTATTGATTCTAAGAATTCAACCCCTGTCATACCGGGCATACGTTGATCTGTCAAAATCACTTCTATTTCATGATTCTCCAATATCTTTCTTCCTTCAGCAGCAGATTCAACGATATGAACATTAAAATCACGTCTAAAAACAGCCTTAAATGCATTTAAGTTATCAACTTCATCATCTACATATAAAACATTAATTTTTTCTTTTTTCATATTTTATTTTTTAAGTAATTCAACCTATTTTTAGTACGTATAAATACGTACTCTAAAGTAAGTATTTATTACGCATTTTTTTCAATCTTTATTTATAACTTTAAGCAATACTCATCTTAAATTTGTTTGATATGACCGACTCTTACATCAAAAATTTATTAAACAACTCTAAATCAATTGTTAAAGACACATGCAAACCCATCTTTTATAATCTTACAAATTCTAAAGATAAGGATGATTTTGTTAATTTATTAATCTCTACCGAATCTATTAGCGTTATTGATGAAATTGAAAGTCAGTTAACCGAATTGATTAAATTAAGAAATCCAAAAATAAAATTTACCGAAATAGAACTTGAAAATAAGGTAAAAAATCACTTAAATGGAAAACCTTTATATGATTATGGTAATTGGGTATATTACCCTTGGTTAAACAAGGTTGTTCATTTATTAGATAAAGAAGAATTTATTGAAGTAAGAACAAATCGAAACCAATATAAAATTACACCCGAAGAAGAAATAGAATTAAGTAAAAAGACTATTGGTGTTATTGGTTTATCAGTAGGTAAAGCTATTGCTGTAACTATTGCGATGGAAAGAATTTGTGGCGAATTAATTATTGCCGATTTTGATGTAATTGAACTTTCTAACCTAAATCGAATTCAAACAGGTGTTCAAAATTTTAATTTGAAAAAAACCGTAATTGTTGCTAGAGAAATAGCAGAAATTGACCCTTACTTAAAAGTAACCTGCCTTTCAGACGGATTGACAGAGGACAATATGAATGAATTTTTCTTTCCAAATGGAAAAAAAATGGATTTATGTATAGAGGTGTGTGATGGTTTAAG